>NZ_JOBX01000025.1:0-86952 GCF_000720645.1 Streptomyces sp. NRRL S-378 | reverse complement strand
GGAAACGCCCGGTTACATTCCGAACCCGGAAGCTAAGCCTTTCAGCGCCGATGGTACTGCAGGGGGGACCCTGTGGGAGAGTAGGACGCCGCCGAACAACCCGCCCTTTTAGCTCAGTCGGTAGAGCGTCTCCATGGTAAGGAGAAGGTCAACGGTTCGATTCCGTTAAAGGGCTCCAATGAAAAGGCCCCCGCCATGTGGCGGGGGCCTTTTTGCGTTCAGGTCAGTAGTAGCCCTTACCGCCGTCCAGCAGCTCGCGTATCGCGTCCATGTGGCCGGCGTGGCGGGCGGTCTCCTCGATCATGTGGAGCAGCACCCAGCGCACCGACGCGGCACCGGCCTTGAACTCCGTGTTGCGGCCCGTGTCGTCCAGAGAGAGCGAAGCCACGATCTCGTTGGACACCGCGCACTGGCGGTCGTACTCCTCCAGGAGCCGCTCGAGGGGGACGCCGTCGGCCTGCATGTCCGCGTCCTCCACGTCCCCGAACTGGGGATTGGTGTCGGTGGGCCGGTCCAGCAGCATCACCTCGAACCAGCAGTGCTCGACCCACCGCATGTGGGAGACGAGACCCGCGGCCGTCATCAGCGGAGAGGACGGCAGGACCGGGCGGTGGGCGTCCTCATTTGAGAGCCCTTCGCACTTCCAGCGGATGATCGAGCGCTGCATGTCGAGCCAGCCCAGGAGCTGAGTACGTTCGTCGGCGGTGTAATCGGGGCGTGTGCGGGGAGTCTGCATGGGCGCCGAGGCTAGCCCAGCCGGTCCCCGCCCGCACCGCGATTAATCGCCCGCCCGCGGGTGGGGGACGCGGAACGCCAGAATCGCCATGTCGTCCGAGGCGGGCTCCGCCGCGAAGCGTTCCACCGCCCGCAGGACACGGGAGGCGACCGCGCCGGCGGTCAGGCCCGTACAGGTCGTGAGGACCTCCGTGAGGCCGTCGTCGCCGAGCATCCGGCTGCCTTCGCGCCGCTCGGTCACGCCGTCCGTGACGCACAGCAGGACATCGCCCGGGTCGAGGGTGACGGTCTGCTCGTACAGCTCCAGGTCCTCGATCACACCCAGCAGGGGCTGAGGTTCCGCGGCCGCGTCGACCATGCCGTTCGGACGCAGCCGCAGCGGGAGCGGATGGCCCGCGCAGACGACCTTCATCAGGGCGCCGCCGTCCGGCTGCGGGTGGAGCTCCCCGTAGAGGAGGGTGAGGAAGCGGCTGCGGGCGCCCTCGTCGAGGATGGCCGCGTTGAGGCGTTCCAGGACGGCCGGGCCGCCGAGACCCTCGCGGGCCAGCAGCCGCAGCGCGTGCCGGGCCAGGCCGGTCACGGCGGCCGCCTCCGGGCCCGTACCGCAGACGTCGCCGATCGCGAAGCCGTACGCGCCGTCGCGGATCGGGAAGACGTCGTAGAAGTCGCCGCCCACCTCGTTGCCCTCGCCGGCCGCGCGGTAGATCACCTCGACCTCCATCCCGGGGATGGCGGGGGAGCCGGGCGGCAGCAGGCTGCGCTGCAGGGAGCGGCTGATCGCGGTGCGCTCGGAGTAGAGGCGGGCATTGTCCAGAGCGAGGGCGGCACGGCGGGAGAGGTCCTCGGCCAGTTCGAGGATCTCCTGGCGGAAGTGCTCCTCCCTCGGCTTGCCGAGGGTCAGCATGCCGATGACGCGGTTGCGGGCGAGGAGCGGCAGGACCACCGTCTCGCCGCCGACCGCGAGGGCGGCCTCGGACCACGGTCGGGCGCCGGCCTCGCGGACCGGTTCGGGCGGACTGACCCGGGACAGCAAGGCCTTCAGGCCGTCGATGCGGTCCTCGTCCTCGTGGAGGACGTAACTGAGGTACGGATCCGAGGACTGGTCGGCGATCGTGTAGACGGCGCACCATGTCGCGAGCGTCGGGACCGTCATCTGGGCCATGAGGGCCAGGGTCTGGTCCCGGTCCAGGGTGCCCGCCAGCAGGTCGGACGCCTCGACGAGGAAGGACAGGGACCCTCGGCGCAGCCGCTCCAGCTCGCCGAGGCGGGCGGACTCCACGGCCAGGGCGATGCGGTCGGCCGCGAACTGCAGGTGCAGCGCCTCCTCGTTGGAGTAGCGGCCGGGGCCCTCGGCGGCGACGCCGAGGGAGCCGGTGAGGCGTCCCTCGACCTTGAGGGGGACCGTGACCGCGGAGCGCATGCCGGTGGCGTCGAGCAGCGGAACGGCCCCGGGGACGGCCACGAGGTCGTCGTGGACGGCGGGCATGCGGGCGGAGCCGTAGCGGTTGGTGCCGGCCTCGACGGGGACGCGGGCGAAGCGCTGGCGGGTGGAGGGCAGGCCGGTGGTGGCGCGGACCTCCAGCTCGGTCTCGTCGTCGGTGGCGAGCAGCAGGAAGGCGGCGTCGGCGTCGAGGAGGTCGCGGGCGCGCTCGACGGTGCGCTGGAGCAGGCCGTCGAGGTCGTCGGGGGCGGGTGAGCCGATGAAGACCTCGAACGGGTCGGCGGCGCGGGGCTCTGCGAAGTGGCCGCCGTCCGTGGAAGGCACCCGTACGGGGCTCTGCAGCAGGGCGCGCTCGTCGTCGTGGACGAGGAGACAGACGGTGGACGGTTCGCCGTGGGCGTCGCGGACCCGCAGGTGTGAGGCGTAGACCGGGATGACGCGGCCGTCGGCGCCGCGGACGCCGTAGCTGCCCTCCCAGCGTGAGAGGCGCAGGGCCTCGGCGATGCCGGTACCGGTGCCCGGGGTCTGCGGCCATGCGGCGAGCTCCGCGAGCGGGCGGCCCACCGCCTTCTCGGCGGGGTGGCCGAAGATGTGCTCGGCGTCCTCGTTCCAGGCGGAGACGACGTCGGCCGAGTCGACCTGGAGGACGGCGACGCGGACCCGGCTGTCGGCGAGGGGGAGCAGCCGGTCGGGGACGACGGGGCCCGCGGAGCGGGTACCGACCGGCCGGTCTGGCAGATCGAGGCGGAACCACACGTGTTTGTGGGTGGCGGTGTACTCCACGCCCCAGCGGGTGGCCAGTGCGGCGCAGAGCATCAGTCCGCGGCCGTTCTCGCGGTCGGGGTCGGCGTACGGCCGCTCGCCCGGGTGCCGCAGCGGCAGCTCGCGCTCAGGGTAGCGGTCGGCGACCTCGACCCGTACGCCGTCCTCGGTGCGCAGGCAGAGGACCTCGGCCTTGGTTCCGGCGTGGACCACGGCATTGGTGACGAGTTCGCTGGTGAGGACCACCGCGTCGTCGACGATGTCCGCGAAGCCCCAGCCCTGCAGGGTGTCGCGGACGAACGCGCGAGCGGCGGCGACCGAGCGCCCGAGAGGGTCGAAGCTGGCAGCCGCCCGTGCCGTGATCACGAATCTCCTTCGACGCGGTTGGACATCGGTTGCCAGGTTACTTACCTTCGCGGACGGCATGGTGCCGTCGTCCGGGAATCCACCCGCAGGGTACGGCCGGTGTGCGATGGTGCCGAAGTGTTATGGCCTGGTTCGGCCAGGGTGAAACACTGGGCAGGCTTGCAGTGCCGGCTTGTGACGAGTCAGGTGTCCGGTGGAACAGCGGTCGACCCTTTCGGGAGGGACACGGTGGAGTCTGGCGCAGTGGTGCGGCGTACGGGAACGCGGCCGAAGGGCGGGCGGTCCCGGCGCGGCGGCACGACAGAGGTCGATACCGCCGCGCTGAACAGGCTGCTCACGGCCCTGGTGTCGATGCGGGACGGAAACTTCCGCAAGCGGTTGACGGTGTCCGGCGAGGGCGTGATGGCGGAGATCGCCGCCGTCTACAACGAGGTCGCCGACCGCAACCTCCACCTGACCGGGGAGCTGTCCCGGGTCCGGCGGATGGTGGGCCGTGAGGGCAAGCTCAGCGAACGGCTGGAAACGGGTGCCTGCGAGGGCTCCTGGGCGGCCGCGATCGACGCCTCGAACCAGCTGGTCGACGACCTGGCCCGGCCGGTGTCCGAGGTGGGACGGGTGCTGTCGGCGGTGGCCGAGGGCGACCTCGACCAGCGGATGGACCTGCGGACGCAGGCGGCCGACGGGGTCGGGCATCCGCTGCGCGGCGAGTTCCTGAAGGTCGGGCGTACGGTCAACAACCTGGTCGACCAGCTGTCCGCGTTCACCGACGAGGTGACGCGCGTGGCTCTGGAGGTGGGTACCGAGGGCAAACTCGGCGGCCAGGCCCAGGTGCGCGGAATGTCCGGTTCCTGGAAGGACCTGACCGACTCCGTCAACACGATGGCGTACCGGCTCACCGCGCAGGTGCGTGACATCGCTCTCGTCACGACGGCGGTCGCGAAGGGCGACCTGTCGCGCAAGGTCACCGTGCACGTGGCCGGCGAGATGCTCCAGCTGAAGAACACCGTGAACACGATGGTGGACCAGCTGTCGTCCTTCTCCTCCGAGGTGACCAGGGTCGCCCGCGAGGTGGGTACGGAGGGCGAGCTGGGCGGCCAGGCCAAGGTGCCCGGGGTCGCGGGTGTGTGGAAGGACCTGACCGACTCCGTCAACACGATGGCCGGGAACCTGACGGCCCAGGTGCGCGGGATCGCGCAGGTGACGACGGCGGTCGCCAACGGCGACCTGTCGCAGAAGGTACGGGTCAGCGCGCGCGGCGAGGTCGCGCAGCTGGCCGAAACGATCAACCAGATGACCGAGACGCTGCGGACCTTCGCGGACGAGGTCACGCGGGTGGCGAGCGAGGTCGGCGCCAAGGGCCTGCTCGGCGGGCAGGCGCAGGTTCCGGGGGCGGCGGGGACCTGGAAGGACCTCACCGACTCGGTGAACACGGTCTTCCGCAACCTCACCACCCAGGTGCGGGACATCGCGCAGGTGACGACGGCGGTGGCCAACGGCGACCTGTCGCAGAAGGTCACGGTCGACGTGGCCGGCGAGATGCTGGAGCTGAAGAACACCGTCAACACGATGGTCGACCAGCTCCAGTCCTTCGGTGCGGAAGTGACGCGGGTGGCCCGTGAGGTCGGCGTCGAGGGCGAGCTGGGCGGGCAGGCGCAGGTTCCGGGGGCGGCGGGGACGTGGAAGGACCTCACCGACTCGGTGAACACCGCCTTCCGCAACCTCACCGGGCAGGTCCGCAACATCGCGCAGGTGACGACGGCGGTGGCCAACGGCGACCTGTCGCAGAAGGTCACGGTGGACGTCTCCGGCGAGATGCTCCAGCTGAAGAACACCGTCAACACGATGGTCGACCAGCTGTCGTCCTTCGCCGACCAGGTCACGCGGATGGCGCGGGACGTGGGTACGGAGGGCCGCCTCGGCGGCCAGGCCCGGGTCGAGGGGGTCTCGGGCACCTGGAAGGAGCTCACCGACTCCGTCAACTTCATGGCCGGGAACCTGACCTCGCAGGTGCGTCAGATCGCCCAGGTGACCACGGCGGTGGCGCGCGGTGACCTGTCGCAGAAGATCGACGTGGACGCCCGGGGCGAGATCCTGGAGCTGAAGAACACCATCAACACGATGGTCGACCAGCTGTCCGCCTTCGCGGAGCAGGTGACCCGGGTGGCCCGGGACGTGGGTACGGAGGGCCGCCTCGGCGGTCAGGCGCAGGTGCCCGGCGTGGCCGGCGTCTGGCGCGACCTGACGGATTCGGTGAACGGCATGGCCGGGAACCTGACCTCGCAGGTGCGCAACATCGCCCAGGTCGCCACCGCGGTGGCGCGCGGTGACCTGTCGCAGAAGATCGACGTGGACGCCCGGGGCGAGATCCTGGAGCTGAAGAACACCCTCAACACGATGGTCGACCAGCTCTCGAACTTCGCCGAGCAGGTGACCCGGGTGGCCCGGGAGGTGGGCACGGAGGGCATCCTCGGCGGTCAGGCCGAGGTCAAGGGTGTCTCCGGCACCTGGAAGGACCTCACCCAGTCCGTCAACTTCATGGCGAACAACCTGACCTCACAGGTGCGCAACATCGCCGAGGTCACGACGGCTGTCGCGATGGGCGACCTCTCGAAGAAGATCACCGTCGACGCCAAGGGCGAGATCCTCGAACTCGTCACGACCGTCAACACGATGGTGGACCAGCTGTCCTCCTTCGCCGAGCAGGTGACCCGGGTGGCCCGAGAGGTGGGCACCGAGGGCATCCTCGGCGGCCAGGCCCGGGTCCGCGGGGTCACCGGCATCTGGAAGGACCTCAGCGACAACGTCAACACGATGGCCGGGAACCTGACGGCCCAGGTGCGCGGGATCGCCCAGGTCTCGGCGGCAGTCGCCAACGGCGACCTGACGAAGAAGGTCACCGTCGAGGCGCGCGGCGAGGTCGCGCAGCTCGCCGACACCGTCAACACGATGGTCAAGACCCTGTCGTCCTTCGCCGACGAGGTCACGCGGGTGGCCCGCGAGGTGGGCACGGAGGGCCGTCTCGGCGGGCAGGCGCACGTGCCAGGGGTGTCGGGGACCTGGAAGGACCTCACCGATTCGGTGAACTTCATGGCTTCCAACCTCACCGGGCAGGTGCGGCAGATCGCCATGGTCACGACCGCCATCGCCAAGGGCGACATGACCAAGAAGATCGACATCGACGCCCGTGGCGAGATCCTGGAACTCAAGACCACCATCAACACGATGGTCGACCAGCTGTCCTCCTTCGCCGACCAGGTGACGCGGGTGGCCCGCGAGGTGGGCACCGAGGGCATCCTGGGCGGCCAGGCCCGGGTCCGGGACGTCGACGGCACCTGGCGGGACCTGACCGAGTCCGTGAACGAGATGGCCGGCAACCTCACCCGGCAGGTGCGTGCGATCGCGGCCGTGGCGACCGCGGTGACCCGCGGCGACCTCAGCCTGAAGGTCGACGTGGACGCGGCGGGCGAGATCCAGGTCCTGCAGGACAACATCAACACGATGATCGTCAACCTGCGGGACACCACCCTGGCCAACAAGGAGCAGGACTGGCTCAAGGGCAACCTGGCCCGGATCTCGGCGCTGATGCAGGGCCGCCGCGACCTCGACGACGTTGCCTCGCTGATCATGAGCGAGCTGACCCCGGTGGTCTCCGCGCAGCACGGTGCCTTCTTCCTGGCGGTGCCGGTCGGCGGCACCACCGAGATCGGGACGGACGGGGGCGCGGAGGGCTCGTACGAGCTGCGGATGCGCGGGAGCTACGCGTACGCCGGCGGTCAGATGCCCATCTCCTTCCGGCCGGGGGAGGGGCTGATCGGGGCGGTCGCCGAGGAGAAGCGGACGATCCTCGTCGAGAACACCCCGCCCGGCTACCTGAAGATCTCCTCGGGCCTCGGCGAGGCCCCGCCGGCGCACGTGATCGTGCTGCCGGTGCTCTTCGAGGGGAAGGTCCTCGGCGTCATCGAGCTGGCCTCCTTCACGGGCTTCACGCAGATCCAGAAGGACTTCCTCAGCCAGATCGCCGAGATGATCGGTACGAGCGTCAACACCATCAGCGTCAACTCCAAGACGGAGATGCTGCTGAAGCAGTCGCAGGAGATGACCGAGCAGCTGCGCGAGCGTTCCGACGAGCTGGAGAACCGGCAGAAGGCCCTGCAGGCCGCCAACGCGGAGCTGGAGGAGAAGGCCGAACTGCTGGCCCAGCAGAACCGGGACATCGAGGTGAAGAACACCGAGATCGAGGAGGCCCGGCAGGTCCTGGAGGAGCGTGCCGAGCAGCTCGCGGTCTCGATGCGGTACAAGTCCGAGTTCCTGGCGAACATGTCGCACGAGCTGCGCACCCCGCTCAACTCACTGCTGATCCTGGCCAAGCTGCTCGCCGACAACGCGGACGAGAACCTGTCGCCGAAGCAGGTGGAGTTCGCCGAGACCATCCACGGCGCCGGCAGTGACCTGCTCCAGCTGATCAACGACATCCTCGACCTGTCGAAGGTCGAGGCCGGGAAGATGGACGTCTCACCGACCCGGATCGCGCTGGTGCAGCTCGTGGACTACGTGGAGGCGACCTTCCGGCCGCTGACGGCGGAGAAGGGCCTCGACTTCTCGGTGCGGGTCTCCCCCGAGCTGCCCGCCACCTTGCACACCGACGAGCAGAGGCTGCTGCAGGTGTTGCGCAACCTGCTGTCGAACGCGGTGAAGTTCACCGACACCGGCGCGGTGGAGCTGGTGATCCGGCCCGCCGGTGCCGACGTGCCGGCCGAGATCCGCGAGCAGCTGCTGGAGGCCGGTTCGCTGCGGGAGGCGGACGCGGACCTGATCGCCTTCTCGGTCACCGACACCGGCATCGGGATCGCGGCGAGCAAGATGCTGGTGATCTTCGAGGCCTTCAAGCAGGCGGACGGGACCACGAGCCGCAAATACGGCGGCACGGGGCTGGGGCTGTCCATCAGCCGGGAGATCGCCCGGCTGCTGGGCGGCGAGATCCACGCGGCGAGCGAGCCCGGCCGTGGCTCCACCTTCACGCTGTACCTGCCGCTGCACCCGAGCGAGCTGCCGCCGCAGGGGTACGCGCCGCCCACGCCGGGAGGCGCCCGCGGCGAGCTGTACCGCCGGTCCCTGGACGGGGCCCGGCCCGGACTGCCGGTGCTGCCGGCCGGGCCCGCGGCCGCTCCGGCGGCGCAGCCGCAGCCCGCGCGGTCCGTACCACCGGCGGCAGCTGCCGGACAGGGCGGCGGGACCGGGCTGTTCCGGCGGCGGCGCAAGGCGCTGAGCGACCTGGAGCCGCGTACGGCGGTACCCGGGCAGCCGGGCGCGGAGGGGGCCGGGGACGCCTGGGACGCCGCGGAGGAGGAGCTGCCGACGGCGGCCCGGACGTACGACTTCCGCGGCGAGCGGGTGCTCATCGTGGACGACGACGTCCGCAACGTCTTCGCGCTCACCAGCGTGCTGGAACAGCACGGACTGGCGGTGCTGTACGCGGAGAACGGCCGGGAGGGCATCGAGGTCCTGGAGCAGCACGACGACGTGAAGGTCGTGCTGATGGACATCATGATGCCCGAGATGGACGGGTACGCCACGACCTCGGCGATCCGGCGGATGCCACAGTTCGCCGGCCTGCCGATCATCGCGCTGACGGCGAAGGCGATGAAGGGGGACCGGGAGAAGGCGATCGACTCCGGCGCCTCCGACTACGTCACCAAGCCGGTCGACCCGGACTACCTGCTGTCGGTGATGGAGCAGTGGATGCGGGGCAAGTGAGACAGGTGGGAAGGCGCAAGGGAACCGGCCGCTGACGCACTGTGCCCGCGGCGTGTGGAACAGAGGTGAACGGGGAACCTTCTGCTCTCCCACCACGTTTCTGCTTCGTGCACAGTGACATCTTGGTGACAGGGTGTGGCGATCTCGGGACTGGGGCTACGATGACCGGCACAAGGACGGACGGCGCACGGGTGTCGTTCTCTGGGGCGGGGCCCGGCGCACAGGCCGGTGCCAGGAGCCGGGGAGGCCCCGTGCCGGGGCGAGGAGGACAGGGCATGGTGCAGAAGGCCAAGATCCTCCTGGTCGACGACCGGCCGGAGAATCTGCTGGCGTTGGAGGCCATCCTCTCCGCGCTCGATCAGACACTGGTCCGGGCGTCGTCGGGGGAGGAGGCGCTCAAAGCGCTGCTCACGGACGATTTCGCGGTCATTCTGCTGGACGTCCAGATGCCGGGCATGGACGGGTTCGAGACGGCCGCGCACATCAAGCGGCGCGAACGGACCCGGGACATTCCGATCATCTTCCTCACCGCGATCAACCACGGCCCGCACCACACCTTCCGCGGTTACGCGGCGGGTGCGGTCGACTACATCTCCAAACCCTTCGACCCGTGGGTGCTGCGGGCGAAGGTCTCCGTCTTCGTGGAGCTGTATACGAAGAACTGCCAACTGCGGGAGCAGGCGGCCCTGCTGAGGCTCCAGCTGGAGGGCGGCGGCTCGAACGGCGTGGACGCCGGCAAGGAAACGGCGGGCCTGCTGGCCGAGCTGTCCGCGCGGCTCGCGGCCGTCGAGGAGCAGGCCGAGGCGCTGACCAAGCAGCTCGGCGAGGACGCGGCCGACGCCGGCGTCGTGGCGACCGCGGCCCATCTGGAACGCAAACTCACCGGGCTGCGGCGGGCACTCGACGCACTGGAGCCCGGGAGCGCCGGCGGGGCTCCGGCGCTCCCCTCGCAGAACTGACCGCGCACGCGTCCGGCTTGGCGGAGCGTCAAAGTGCCTACCCCGGCGACGACACGAACGGGTGAAGGGGTGGGCACGCGTGTCCACCGGCACGCGCACCGGTAACCTCGGCCCCATGGCCTCAAGTACGTCCGGCAAGGGTTCCCCGAGCACCGCGGGCACTGCGAAGGGCCGCACCGGCCGTACGACGGCGCCCGCCAAGAAGGCGGCCCCCGCACGCAAGCCACCGGCGAAGAAGGCCGCGGCCGCCAGGCGCGCCCCGGCCAAGAGGGCCGCGGCCAAGCCCGTGCCGTCCCCGACGAGCGGCGTGCTGCGACTGGTGCGGGCCCTGTGGCTGGGCTGCGCGCACGCGGTCGGCGCGGTCTTCCGCGGGATCGGCCACGGCGCCAGGAACCTCGACCCCGCCCACCGCAAGGACGGCCTCGCGCTGCTCCTCCTCGCCCTGGCGCTGATCGTCGCCGCCGGCACCTGGTCGAACCTGAGCGGACCCGTCGGGGATCTGGTCACGATGCTGGTCACCGGTGCCTTCGGGCGGCTGGACCTGCTCGTGCCGATACTGCTCGGCGTCATGGCGGTGCGTTTCATCCGCCACCCCGAACAGACCGACGCCAACGGCCGTATCGGCGTCGGGCTGTCCGCCCTCGTCGTCGGCGTCCTCGGCCTGGTCCACATCGCCTGCGGGGCGCCCGGCCGCGACGAGGGCACCACCGCCATGCAGAACGCGGGCGGGCTCATCGGCTGGGGCGCCTCCAAGCCGCTGATCTTCACCATGGGCGCGCCGCTGGCCGTGCCCATGCTGGTGCTGCTCACCGTCTTCGGGCTGCTCGTGGTCACCGCGACCCCGGTCAACGCGATCCCGCAGCGGCTGCGCCGGCTGGGCATCCGGCTCGGGATCATCGCCCCGAACGAGTACGACGAGGGCTACGGCGAGGACGCGGGCGGCGCCGTCCGGCACGACCCGCAGCAGTGGCGGGCCCGTTCCGGGGCCGGTGCGGTCGCCGGTGATCCTGCGGACGCCGCCGAGGAGGAGGCCCTGGCCCGCCGGCGCCGGCCGCGCAGGACCGCCGCCCGACCGGCGATCGACCGGGAGATGGACGCCGTCGACGTGGCCGCGGCGGCCGCCGCGGCGCTGGACGGGGTGGTCTACGGCGGCATGCCGCCCTCCCCGGTCGTCGCCGACCTCACCCACGGGATCACTCCCGAGCGGGACGGAGCGGAGCTCACCACGCCGGTGCCGACCGCCCGCGGCGAGCGCTCGGCAGCGCCGGCCAGGCCGGCCGCACCCGCCATGCCCGCGGAGGAGCCCGCTGAGCAGCCGCACGCCACCACCGCCGCGGCCTCCGGGACGCTGGCGGTGCCCGACCTGACGAAGGCCGCGCCGGAGGCCCAGCCGCTGCCGCCGCGCGCCGAGCAGCTCCAGCTGCGCGGGGACATCACGTACTCCCTGCCCTCGCTGGACCTGCTGGTGAAGGGCGGGCCCGGCAAGACCCGCAGCGCCGCCAACGACGCCGTGGTCGCCTCCCTGCGCAACGTGTTCACCGAGTTCAAGGTCGACGCCGACGTCACCGGCTTCACCCGGGGCCCGACGGTCACCCGCTACGAGGTCACCCTCGGCGCGGCCGTGAAGGTCGAGCGGATCACCGCCCTGACCAAGAACATCGCCTACGCCGTGGCCAGCCCCGACGTGCGGATCATCAGCCCGATCCCGGGCAAGTCGGCGGTCGGCATCGAGATCCCCAACACCGACCGCGAGATGGTCAACCTGGGCGACGTCCTGCGCCTCGCGGACGCGGCCGAGGACGACCACCCCATGCTGGTCGCGCTCGGCAAGGACGTCGAGGGCGGCTACGTCATGGCCAACCTCGCCAAGATGCCGCACGTGCTGGTCGCCGGCGCCACCGGCTCCGGCAAGTCCTCCTGCATCAACTGCCTGATCACCTCGATCATGGTCCGGGCCACCCCGGAGGACGTCCGGATGGTCCTCGTCGACCCCAAGCGGGTCGAGCTCACGGCGTACGAGGGCATCCCGCACCTGATCACGCCGATCATCACCAACCCCAAGCGGGCCGCCGAGGCGCTCCAGTGGGTCGTGCGCGAGATGGACCTGCGCTACGACGACCTGGCGGCCTTCGGCTACCGGCACATCGACGACTTCAACCAGGCCATCCGGGACGGGAAGATCAAACTCCCGCCGGGCAGCGAGCGCGAGCTCAACCCCTACCCGTACCTCCTCGTGATCGTCGATGAGCTGGCCGACCTGATGATGGTGGCCCCGCGGGACGTCGAGGACTCCATCGTCCGCATCACCCAGCTGGCCCGCGCCGCCGGCATCCACCTGGTGCTCGCCACCCAGCGGCCCTCGGTGGACGTGGTCACCGGGCTGATCAAGGCGAACGTGCCCTCGCGGCTCGCGTTCGCCACGTCCTCGCTCGCCGACAGCCGGGTCATCCTCGACCAGCCCGGCGCCGAGAAGCTCATCGGCAAGGGCGACGGGCTGTTCCTCCCGATGGGCGCGAACAAGCCCGTCCGCCTCCAGGGCGCCTTCGTCACCGAGGACGAGATCGCCGGGATCGTCAAGCACTGCAAGGACCAGATGGCGCCGGTCTTCCGGGACGACGTCACCGTGGGGCAGAAGCAGAAGAAGGAGATCGACGAGGAGATCGGCGACGACCTGGACCTGCTGTGCCAGGCGGCCGAGCTGGTCGTCACCACGCAGTTCGGCTCCACCTCGATGCTCCAGCGCAAGCTGCGGGTGGGCTTCGCGAAGGCCGGGCGGCTCATGGACCTCATGGAGTCGCGGGGCATCGTCGGCCCGAGCGAGGGTTCGAAGGCGCGCGACGTCCTGCTCAAGGCCGACGAGCTGGACGGGGTGCTCGCGGTCATCCGCGGCGAGACTGATTCGTAGCCGTTCGGCGGGCAACCGTTTCCCTTGGGCCCGCGTCAAGTTGAAGAGAAGTGGCGGCACCGCGCACGACATCGCGTACGGCGTCGGACCGCCACGCCGGAGGGGACCTTCCCGCGCCATTCGGATGGCGTAGGAAGAGCACCCTCCGGTTGCTCCACCCTTTCGTACCCCCCCTAGACTGGACATCCAGCAGGTGGCTACACGCTCGAAAGGCGCCCTTGTGTCCATCGGCAACTCCAACTCCCCCGAAGAAGAGCGGCCTTCGACCGACGACCGGTCCGAGGACCGTCTCGTCGAACGTTCCGTCGAAGAACCGTCCATCGGGACGGCCCTCAAGAAGGCCCGGATCGCCGCCGGGCTCACAGTCGACGAGGTCAGTTCCATCACCCGCGTGCGCATCCCGATCGTGCACGCGATCGAAGAGGACGACTTCACGCGGTGCGGCGGCGACGTCTACGCCCGCGGTCACATCCGTACGCTCGCCCGCGCCGTCCACCTCGACCCGGCACCCCTGGTCGAGAGCTACGACGCGGCCCACGGCGGCCGGCCGGCACCCACCCCCGCCGCGCCGATGTTCGAGGCCGAGCGGATCCGCCCCGAGCGGCAGCGGCCCAACTGGACCGCCGCCATGGTCGCCGCCATCGTCGCCGTGATCGGCTTCGTGGCCTTCACCGCCTTCAGCGGCGGCGACGAGAAGGAAAAGCGCCCGATGGCGGAAGGTTCCGCCTCCCCCAAGCCCGCACCCAAGCAGACCGGCGGCAAGACGCCCGCCCAGCCCTCGCAGGCACCCCCGCAGGCCGCCAAGCCGGAGCCCTCGGACAGTGCCATCGCCGCCGCGCCCAAGGACCTCGTCACGGTCGTCCTGACGGCCGACACGGGCGAGAGCTGGATCTCCGCAAAGGACTCCACGGGCCGGCTCCTCTTCGACGGCACCCTCGTGCAGGGCGAGTCGAAGACCTTCACGGACAAGGAGTCCGTCGACCTCGTGCTCGGCGACGCCGGAGCCGTGAAGCTGTTCGTGAACGGCAAGGAGATCAAGGACGACTTCCAGCCGGGTCAGGTGGAACGTCTCACATACACCAAGGAGGACCCCTCCCGGGATCAGCCGCAGGCGGGCTGACCGAGGGGCCGTCCCCAGGCGGAAAGCGTGATCCGGGATCCCCGGGGTGCTGCGAGCACCCCGGGGATCTTGGTGTGCGGGGACGCGCGGCCGGGGCCCGCGCCGGGACGAAGTAGTCTTGAGTCCATGCCCGAACGCCGTACCGTCGCCCTTGTCACTCTTGGCTGCGCCCGTAACGAGGTGGACTCGGAGGAGCTCGCAGGCCGCTTGGCGGCGGATGGCTGGGAGCTCGTCGAGGACGCCGCCGACGCGGACGTAGCCGTCGTCAACACCTGTGGCTTCGTCGAAGCCGCCAAGAAGGACTCCGTAGACGCCCTGCTGGAAGCCAACGATCTCAAGGATCACGGCAAGACCCAGGCCGTCGTCGCCGTCGGCTGCATGGCCGAGCGCTACGGCAAGGAGCTCGCCGAAGCCCTTCCCGAGGCCGACGGGGTCCTCGGTTTCGACGACTACGCCGACATCTCCAACCGCCTCCAGGTCATCCTCAGCGGCGGCAGTGTCGAAGCCCACACCCCCCGCGACCGCCGCCAGCTGCTGCCCATCAGCCCCGCAGCCCGCCAGGCCGCCGACGTCGCCCTCCCCGGGCACGCCCAGGCGCCCGCCGAGGAGCCCGCAGAGGCCCCCGCGGACCTGCCGGAGGGCGTCGCGCCCGCCTCGGGCCCGCGCGCCCCGCTGCGCCGCCGCCTGGACAAGAGTCCGGTGGCCTCGGTCAAGCTGGCCTCCGGCTGCGACCGCCGCTGCTCCTTCTGCGCCATCCCGTCCTTCCGCGGGTCCTTCATCTCCCGCCGCCCCAGCGACGTGCTGGGCGAGACCCGCTGGCTCGCCGAGCAGGGCGTCAAGGAGATCATGCTGGTCTCCGAGAACAACACCTCGTACGGCAAGGACCTCGGCGACATCCGGCTGCTGGAGACCCTGCTGCCCGAGCTCGCCGCCGTCGACGGCATCGAGCGCGTCCGCGTCAGCTACCTCCAGCCCGCCGAGATGCGCCCGGGCCTGATCGACGTGCTGACCTCGACGCCCAAGGTCGTGCCGTACTTCGACCTGTCCTTCCAGCACTCGGCCCCCGACGTGCTGCGCGCCATGCGCCGCTTCGGCGACACCGACCGCTTCCTGGAGCTGCTGGACACCATCCGCTCCAAGGCCCCGCAGGCCGGCGTCCGCTCGAACTTCATCGTCGGCTTCCCCGGCGAGACCGAAGCCGACTTCGCCGAGCTGGAGCGTTTCCTCACCCACGCGCGCCTGGACGCGATCGGTGTCTTCGGCTACTCCGACGAGGACGGCACCGAGGCCGTCACCTACGAGAACAAGCTGGACGAGGACACGATCGCCGAGCGCCTCGCGCACATGCAGCGGCTCGCCGAGGAGCTCACCGCCCAGCGTGCGGAAGAGCGAATCGGCGAGACCCTGGAAGTGCTCGTGGAGACGGTCGTCCCCTTCGACGAGGCCGAGGAGGGCGAGGGAGCCTACGGGCGCGCCGCGCACCAGGCCCCCGAAACCGACGGCCAGGTCGTCTTCACGGACGGCACGGGCCTGGTGCCCGGGCGTATCGTCACGGCGAAGGTCGTCGGCACCCTGGGAGTGGACCTGGTGGCCGAGCCCCTGGACATCGACTTTGAGGAGGCGGCCGGATGACCGGTGTCCCGGCATCTGCGGCGGGCGGGACCGGCCGCCGGCCCGTGCCCGGCGCGAAGCTGGGGGCCGCGGCGGTCGATCAGGCCAGCCTGTGGAACATCGCCAACATCCTGACGATGATCCGGCTCGTGCTGGTGCCGGGATTCGTCCTGCTGCTGCTCGCCGACGGCGGGTACGACCCGGCGTGGCGGGCCTGGGCCTGGGCGGCGTTCGCCGTCGCCATGATCACGGACATCTTCGACGGGCACCTGGCCCGGACGTACAACCTGGTCACGGACTTCGGCAAGATCGCCGACCCCATCGCCGACAAGGCGATCATGGGGTCGGCGCTGATCTGTCTGTCCTGGCTGGGCGACCTCCCGTGGTGGGTGACCGGGGTGATCCTCGGACGCGAGCTCGGGATCACGCTGCTGCGCTTCTGGGTCATCCGCTACGGCGTGATTCCGGCCAGCCGCGGCGGCAAGCTGAAGACGCTGGCCCAGGGCACGGCCGTGGGCATGTACGTCCTCGCACTGACCGGTGCGCTGGCGACGATGCGCTTCTGGGTGATGGCGATCGCGGTCGTGCTGACCGTCGTCACCGGTTTGGACTACATCCGCCAGGCGATCGTGCTGCGCCGCCGGGGTATCGCCGCGGAGCGGGCCGCGCGGTGACCGGTGGGGCGGGGGATTCTCCGGAGGCGCGGGGGCGTGCCGGAGCGAGCGAGGGGCGCACGGCCGCTGCGTACGCGCTCCAGCTGCTCGCGGAGAGTGACCAGACCGTCGCCGTTGCGGAATCCCTGACCGGCGGCATGGTCGCGGCCGAGATCACGGCCGTGCCCGGGGCTTCCCGGTCGTTCCGCGGTTCGGTCACGGCGTACGCGACGGAGATCAAGCACCGGGTCCTGGGTGTGGACGCCGCCCTGCTGGACGCCGAGGGCGCGGTGAACGCCCAGGTGGCGGCTGAGATGGCGGCCGGTGTGCGCCGGGTGATGGGCGCTTCGTGGGGAATCGCGACGACCGGGGTGGCCGGTCCCGAGCCGCAGGACGGGCAGCCCGTGGGCACCGTTTTCGTCGCCGTGGACGGTCCGACGGGCAGGAAAACGGTCCCGCTGAGGTTGAACGGCTCCCGGGCGGAAATTCGTAGGGAGAGTGCACGCACAGTGCTCGAGCTTCTCGCGGACGAACTCCGGGAGAATGCGCGGGGGCAGGATACGGAACAGAACGGGGGGATTTGATGTTTGCAGCCCTGAGTGAACACGACATCGCTCCCCGCACGGCCGCGGCGCGAGGCGGTACGGTGGGGCGTGAAGGATGCGGCTACACGGTCAGAGGAGGGAGCCACCGATGATTCTGCTCCGTCGCCTGCTGGGTGACGTGCTGCGTCGGCAGCGCCAGCGCCAGGGCCGTACTCTGCGCGAAGTCTCCTCGTCGGCCCGAGTTTCGCTCGGCTATCTCTCCGAGGTGGAGCGGGGGCAGAAGGAGGCATCCTCCGAGCTGCTCTCCGCGATCTGCGACGCGTTGGACGTACGGATGTCCGAGCTGATGCGCGAAGTCAGTGATGAACTGTCGCTCGCCGAGCTGGCACAGTCGGCCGCGGCAAGCGAACCGGTCGGCGTACCGGTCCGCCCGATGCTCAATTCGGTCTCGATGGCTTCGGTCACCGGTCCGGAACGGGTGACCATCAAGGCGCCTGCGGAAGCGGTGAATGTAGTAGCCGCGTGAGCGAGCACGTGCGTGTTTGAGCTTGGCCGGAGCCCCGGCCGGTGCGTGGAGCACCGGGCGGGGCTCCCGGCCGTTCTGGGTGCGGGCACGGGGGGCGTGCGAGACGATGGGGCCGTCCGGGTCCCGGCCCCTGGAGGTGTCAGTGCGGACATCGCTGCGCATACCCGCGGTGTCGGCCCTCGCGCTGACGGTGGGGGCCCTGTGGTGGTGGGCCGTGCTCCGGCTGGTGCTGGCTCCCGCGGAGTCGGGGGCCGTGGAGGGCGCGGTGGCCGTGAGCGGCTGGAGCCTGGGGCTGCTGCCCGTGCACTGCGTGCCGGCGCCCCTGCGCAGGGTCCGGCGGCGGGCCCGCCGCGACGCCCGGGACGGGGACGGCCCGGAGCCCGGGGACGGCGCGGCGCGGGCGGCCGGGGAGGTCGGCGCTGCCGACGCGGCTACCAGGGCATCGAGACGCCGCCGTTCGGACGCAGGATCTGGCCCGTCATGAAGGACGAGGCGTCCGAGGCGAGGTAGAGCACCGCCTGCGCGATGTCCTCCGGCTCGCCGACCCGGCGCAGGGGGGACATGCGGACCATGGCCGCCTCGGTCTGCGCCTGGACCCCGGGGTCGTGCCGGTCGGTCATCGGGGTGCGGATCCAGCCGGGGGCGACGGCGTTGACCCGTATGCCGTGCGGGCCGGTCTCGGTGGCGAGGGTCTTGGTCAGCTGGACGACGGCGGCCTTGGAGGCGCTGTAGCAGAGCAGGCCGGGCTGGGCGGCGTCCACGGCGCCGGAGGCCATCGTGACGATCGATCCGGGGCGGCCCGCGGCGATCATGGAGCGAGCGGCCTCCTGGCAGGTGCGCAGGACTCCCTTGAAATTGACGTCCAGGACCCGGTCGAGGTCCTCGTCGGCCGTCTCCAGGACGCTGCTGGTGTGCATGATCCCGGCGATGGCGGCGGCGATGTCCAGCGGGCCCGCCGCGGTGACGGCCGCCCGGAGCGCGGCCCGGTCGGTGACGTCGAGGGGGTGGACGGTGGCGCCGCCGCCGGCCCCGGCGGCCAGGGCGGCCGTCTCGGCCAGCCCCTGTTCGTCGCGGTCCGCGCAGTGCACGTGGGCCCCGGCCGCGGCGAGCAGGACGGCGGTGGCGCGGCCGATGCCGCCGGCGGCTCCGGTGACCAGGGCGGTGCGGCCGGCGAGGTCGTACGAGGCTGTGGGTGTGGGCATGCCGGGACGGTACGACCGGATCTGACGGGTAGTCAATCGATGTGCGGGCCCTCCCGCCCCGTTCAGGGTGTGGGGCCCGTCTGGCAGCGAGGGCACCAGTAGGTGGGGCGGTCGTCCTGGGGTGCTTCGCGCACCGGCGTGCCGCAGCGCAGGCAGGGGCGGCGGCTGCGGCCGTAGACGAAGAGTTCCTGGCCGCGTCGGCGGATGCCGGTCGTGTTGCGCCGGTGGCCGGGCTCGTCACCGCAGTTCGCGACGAGCAGCCGGTGGGCTGCGGACGCCAGGCGGGGAAGGTTCTCCTCGGGGAGCCCGCCGACCGGAGTCCAGGGGGTGACCTGGGCCAGGAAGCAGAGCTCGGCCTTGTAGATGTTGCCGATCCCGGCGAGGTTGCGCTGGTCGAGCAGGGCCTCGCCCAGGGGGCGCTCCGGCGTGGCGAGGAGGTTCGCGGCGGCCCGGGCGGGATCCCAGTCCGGCCCGAGGATGTCGGGTCCGAGGTGGCCGACGGCGCGGTCCTCCTCGGCGGTGCGGATCAGCTCCAGGACGGGGAGGCGGTAGCCGACGGCGGTGTGCTCGGCCGTGCCGAGGACGGCCCGGATCTCGTAGTCCGGGCCGCCCCGCCACTTCTCGTCGGCGGCGAAGACGTGCCAGGCGCCGTCCATGCGGAGGTGGCTGTGCAGGGTGAGGCCGCCCTCGAAGCGGGCGAGGAGGTGCTTGCCGCGCGGGGTGACGTCGAGGGTGACGCGACCGGTGAGGTCCGCGGTGGCGAAGCGGGGGACGCGCAGATCGCTCCGGGTCAGTTCACGGCCGGCCAGGACCGCGTGCAGGCGGGTCGCCGCGCGCCGGATGCTGTCGCCTTCGGGCATGCCCCCATTGTCGCCCGGCGGCGCCCCCGCGCGGGCGCCGCCGGGCGACGCGCGCCCGGGGCGGCCCGCGCTGCGGCGGATGGCGGCTGGGTGCTGCCGCAGGCCGGGCGGAGCGGTGCGCCCACCCGCGTTCGACGGCCGCGGGGCGGTCGCCCGGTTCCGGTGCGCAGGGCGCGGGACCGGCGGCGCGGGACGGGAGGGCCCCGTCACGGTCGCCGGGGCAGGTGGGCGTGGGTGAGGACGGTCAGGATCTCGTCGCGGGTCGGCGGGACGGGGGCGTTCATCGCGTGCAGGCAGAGGCCGGTCTTCAGGGGGCCGCTGTCGCGGCGGCCGTCGGCCCGAGCAGGGGGCCAGGGTCTCGGCAGTGGTCCGGGCGGGCAGGCCCGCGGCCTCGCGCAGCACCGGGCGGCGCAGGGCGGCAGCGTGCAGCTCGTACGCGACGACCATGGCGGTGCGCCCCTCGCCCCCTCGGGCCATCATGCCGTCGGTCATCACCTCGACGACCTGCTGCGGGCCGGCGTCGGCGTGCTCCCCGGCCCAGTGGGGCACGTAGGGGGCGAACCGCTCGGCGGCGCGTGCCGGGCGGCCCTGCTCGACGCCTCGGCCACCTCGGCGACGCGCTCCCGCAGGTTCGGGGCGTGTCGGCGGGTCCTGCGGGCTTTCCCGGTCAGGCGGGTCAGGCTCCTTCCGGGGTGCGGATCACTCGGGAGGGGACGACGCCACCAGGAACGGAGCACACCATGAAGATCGCAGTCCTCGGCACCGGCGCGGGCGGCCGCGCGCACGCCGCCAAGCTGCTCAGCCTCGGGCACGAGGTGTACGTCGGCACCCGCGACTCCCAGGTCACCCTGGGCCGTACCGAACCGGACTTCATGGGCGTCGAACCCTTCGGCCAGTGGCTCGCCGACTACCCCGGCATCGGACTGCGCAGCTTCGGCGACGCCGCCGCGGCCGCCGACTTCGTCGTCAACGGGATCGACGGGGCTCACGCGGT
Organism: Streptomyces sp. NRRL S-378; assembly: GCF_000720645.1. Classification (NCBI taxonomy): domain Bacteria; kingdom Bacillati; phylum Actinomycetota; class Actinomycetes; order Kitasatosporales; family Streptomycetaceae; genus Streptomyces; species Streptomyces sp. NRRL S-378. The sequence goes on along the minus strand of NZ_JOBX01000025.1, from coordinate 66,519 downwards.
CGGCGTGCTCACCGGCATCGCGGACCACCTGGCCGGCAAGACCCTGATGGACTACGCCGTCCCCTACGTCTACAACCCCGAGCAGGCCCACCCGTGGCCCACCCCGTGGGGGGTGATGCCCGCCCTCGACCCCGTCGACCACGACAGCCTGGGGGAGCGGATCCAGCGCGCGCTGCCGCAGGCCAAGGTGGTCAAGGCGTGCGTCACCCAGGAGCAGGAGACCGTCGTCGACCCGCGGGCCGTGGCCGGCGGCGACCACACCATGTTCATCGCCGGCGAGCACGCGGACGCCAAAGAGCAGGTCACCGAGTTGCTGCGGTCCTACGGCTGGCAGGACATCCTCGACCTCGGCCCGCTGGCGAGCTCCCGCGGCATGGAGATGTACGCCCACCTGCACAGCGCCATCCAGTTCGCGCTCGGCGGCGCCCGCTTCGGCATCAAGGTGATGCGCTGATCACTGCCGCAGCCGCAGGCCCCGGGGCGTGGCGTGGAAACCGGCGGATTCGAGCGACGGCCCGAGGGGCGAGGTGAGCGCGGCCCCGGCATTGATGCGCTCCACCGTCAGCGCCGGCAGGGTGCCCGCCCGGCAGCCCGCGGCCAGAGCGGCGACCGCAGCCGTCAGACGGGGGTCCTCCGGGCCGGGCCAGGCCAGCAGGGTCTTGCCGCCGCGCTCCAGGTACAGGGTGAGCTCCCCGTCCACCAGGACCACCAGGGAGCCCGCCTTGCGGCCCGCCTTGTGGGTGGCGCCGGCCGGCGGTTCGGGCCAGGGCAGGGCCGCGCCGTACGCGTTCGCCGGGTCCGCGGCGGCCAGCACCACCGCCGCCAGTGGGGGCGGGGTCCGCTCGGCGGCCCGGAGCCGGTCCACCGCGCCGTCCATCGCGAACTGGGCCGCGCCCAGCCCCTCGACCACATAGCCCCGGCGGGCCTGGCCGCTGTCCTCGAAGGCCGACAGGACGCGGTAGACGGCGCTGAAGCCCCCCTCGACCCCCTCCGCGGCGACCGCGCCGCGCGTCACCACTCCGTGCCGGTCCAGCAGGGTGCGGGCCAGGGCGTGGGCCCGGTGGGTCGGGTCGGGTGCCGGGGACGGCAGCAGAGACCAGCGCCCGGAGACCGTGGGCGGGCCGGTACGGGACACGGTCGCGCTCAGGGTGCCGTAGCGGCCGCGCGGCACGGTGCGCCGGGCGCGGTGGGCCGTGGAGCCCGCCGTACGGCCCGAGCCGAGGAAGGAGCGCAGCGGGGCGAGGGTGTCGTTGGTGAGCCGGCCCGACCAGGCCAGATCCCACACCGCCTCGGAGAGGGCGACGTCCGAGACCTCGGGGAAGTCGGCGCGCACCGCCTGCGAGATCTGCCGGAAGAACAGGCCGTACCCGCCCGAGAGGGCCGTCAGGACGGCCTGCTGGAGCGGGCTCGGCTCCAGCGGGTGCGGCGGCGGCAGGAGCAGCGGGGCGGCGTCCGCGAGATAGAGCGACACCCAGCCGTCCTTGCCCGGGAGGGCTCCGGCCCCCGCCCAGACCACCTCACCGGTGGTGGTCAGCTCGTCCAGCAGGCCGGGGGAGTAGTTCGCCACCCGCGACGGCAGGATCAGCCGCTCCAGCGCGGACGCCGGCACCGGGGCGCCCTGGAGCTGCTCGACCGCCCGGGCCAGGCCGTCGAGGCCGCGCAGCGCCCCGCCCAGGTGCTGCCACTGCGGCAGGAAGGTGGCCAGCGAGGTCGGCGGGACCGGCTCCAGCTCCTGGCGGAGCGCGGCGAGGGAGCGGCGGCGGAGCCTGCGCAGCACCGTCGCGTCGCACCACTCCTGGCCGATGCCGGCCGGGTGGAACTCGCCCTGCACCACCCGCCCCGCCGCCGCGAGACGGTGCAGGGCGCCCTCGGTCACCGCCGCGCCCAATCCGAAGGCGGTGGCCACGGCGGCCGTGGTGAACGGCCCGTGGGTGCGGGCGTACCGGGCCAGCAGGTCCCCCAGCGGGTCCTTGACCGGCTCGGTGAACGCCTCCGGGACACCGACGGGCAGCGCGGTGCCCAGCGCGTCCCGCAGCCGCCCCGCGTCCTCGATCGCCGCCCAGTGGTCCGCGCCGCCGATCCGGACCCGGATGGCGCGGCGCGCCGCGGCGAGCTCCTGCGCCCAGGCCGGATCCGCCCCGCGCGCCGTCAGCTGGTCCTGCGTCAGGGGCCCGAGCAGGCGCAGCAGGTCGGCGACCGACTCGGCGTCCTTCGCCCGCCGGTCCTCGGTGAGCCACTGGAGCTCCCGCTCCAGCTCCTCCAGCACCTGCGCGTCGAGGAGCTCGCGCAGCTCCGCCTGTCCCAGCAGCTCGGCCAGCAGCCGCGAGTCCAGCGACAGCGCGGCCGCCCTGCGCTCGGCCAGCGGGGAGTCGCCCTCGTAGAGGAACTGGGCGACGTAGCCGAAGAGGAGGGAGCGCGCGAAGGGGGACGGCTCCGGGGTCGTGACCTCGACCAGCCGGACCCGGCGCGCCTCGATGTCACCCATCAGCTCGGTCAGGCCGGGCACGTCGAAGACGTCCTGGAGGCATTCGCGCACGGCTTCGAGCACGATCGGGAAGGAACCGAACTCCGACGCCACCTGGAGCAGTTGCGAGGCCCGCTGGCGCTGCTGCCACAGCGGGGTGCGGCGGCCCGGACTGCGGCGCGGCAGCAGCAGGGCACGGGCCGCGCACTCGCGGAAGCGGGAGGCGAACAGCGCGGAGCCGCCCACCTGGTCGGTGACGATCTGGTTGACGTCGCCGTGGTCGAAGGCGACGTCGGCAGCGCCGAGCGGCGCCTGTTCGTCGTCGAACTCGAAGGCCGGCGCCCCCGCCGGGTCGTGGTCCAGCAGGTCCATGGACAGCAGGTCCGCGTCGGGGAGGCGGAGCACGATGCCGTCGTCGGCGTGCATCACCTGCGCGTCCATGCCGTACTTCTCGGCGAGGCGGGCGCTCAGGGCCAGCGCCCACGGGGCGTGCACCTGCGCACCGAACGGCGAATGGACCACGACCCGCCAGTCGCCCAGCTCGTCGCGGAACCGCTCCACCACGATGGTCCGGTCGTCCGGAACGTGGCCGCAGGCCTCGCGCTGCTCGGCGAGGTAGGCCAGCACGTTGTCCGCGGCCCAGGCGTCCAGCCCGGCCGCCACCAGCCGCAGCCGGGCGTCCTCCTCGGAGAGGGCGCCGAGCTCGCGCAGGAACGCGCCGACCGCGCGCCCCAGTTCCAGCGGGCGGCCGAGCTGGTCGCCCTTCCAGAACGGCAGCCGGCCCGGCACCCCGGGGGCGGGCGTGACCAGGACCCGGTCGCGCGTGATGTCCTCGATGCGCCAGGACGTGGTGCCCAGCGTGAAGACGTCCCCGACACGGGACTCGTAGACCATCTCCTCGTCGAGCTCGCCGACCCGCCCGCCGCCCTTCTTCGGGTCCGAGCCGGCCAGGAAGACACCGAAGAGCCCGCGGTCGGGGATGGTGCCGCCGGAGGTGACCGCGAGCCGCTGGGCCCCCGGCCGGCCGGTGACCGTACCCGCCACCCGGTCCCAGACCACGCGCGGCCGCAGTTCGGCGAAGGCGTCCGACGGATAGCGGCCGGCCAGCATGTCGAGCACCGCCGTGAACGCCGACTCCGGGAGCGCCGCGAACGGCGCCGCCCGCCGCACCAGCGCGAGGAGGTCGTCCAGCTGCCAGGTGTCCATCGCGACCATGGCGACCAGCTGCTGCGCCAGGACGTCGAGGGGGTTGGAGGGGATGCGCAGGGACTCGATCGCCCCCGTCCGCATCCGCTCGGTGACCACGGCCGCCTGGACCAGGTCGCCCCGGTACTTGGGGAAGACCACGCCGGTGGAGACCGCGCCCACCTGGTGCCCGGCCCGGCCCACCCGCTGCAGCCCGGACGCCACCGACGGCGGTGACTCCACCTGCACCACCAGGTCCACCGCACCCATGTCGATGCCCAGTTCGAGGCTGGAGGTGGCGACCACGGCCGGCAGCCGGCCCGCCTTCAGGTCCTCCTCCACCAGTGCCCGCTGCTCCTTGGACACCGAGCCGTGGTGCGCCCGGGCCAGCAGCGGCGGGGCGCCCAGGGCCGGGCCCGACTGGGCCATGACCTCGGCCGGTGACGCGTGCTCGGGCAGCTTCTCGCCGACGGCCCGTTCGTACGCGATCTCGTTCAGCCGGTTGCACAGCCGCTCGGCGAGGCGGCGGGAGTTGGCGAACACGATCGTCGAGCGGTGCGCCTGCACCAGATCCGCGATCCGCTCCTCGACGTGCGGCCAGATCGACGGCCGGTCTCCACCCTCCCGGCCCTCCGTCGCGGGGGAGCCGCCCATCTCGCCCATGTCCTGCACCGGGACGACCACCGAGAGGTCGAACTCCTTGGCCGACGGCGGCTGCACGATCTCCACCCTGCCGCGCGGCGCGAGGTACCGGGCGACCTCGTCCACCGGCCGGACCGTCGCCGACAGACCGATCCGGCGCGCCGGACGCGGCAGCAGCTCGTCCAGCCGCTCCAGGGACACGGCGAGGTGCGCGCCGCGCTTGGTCCCGGCGACGGCGTGCACCTCGTCCACGATCACCGTCTCGATCCCGGTCAGTGCCTCCCGCGCGGCCGAGGTCAGCATCAGGAACAGGGACTCGGGAGTGGTGATGAGGATGTCCGGCGGCCGGGTGGCCAGCGACCGCCGCTCCGCCGCGGAGGTGTCGCCGGAGCGGATCCCCACCCGGATGTCCGGCTCCGGCAGCCCGAGGCGGACGGACTCCTGCCGGATCCCCGTCAGCGGACTGCGCAGATTGCGCTCGACGTCGACGGCCAGGGCCTTCAGGGGCGACACGTACAGGACCCGGCAGCGCTTCTTCGACTCGGCGGGCGGCGGGGCCGAGGCGAGCCGGTCGAGGGCGGCGAGGAACGCGGCGAGTGTCTTGCCGGAGCCGGTGGGCGCCACCACCAGCACGTCCGAACCCTCCCCGATGGCCCGCCAGGCACCCTCCTGTGCGCTGGTGGGCGCGACGAAGGCCCCCGTGAACCAGGAGCGGGTCGCGGGGGAGAACGAGTCGAGCGCAGCGCCTGCCATGCCCCCATCGTGCACCCGGCCACTGACAACGCTCCGGACCTGGGCAAACGCGCGTCGGCGGCGGGGCGCAGAATGGGGGGATGGGGACGGAAGAAGGCCGCCGGGAGTGGGCCCGGCACTGGCAGTACCCGGCACTGCCCGGGCTGGACCTGTTGCGCGCCCACTACGTACGCCACACCTTCCCGCGCCACGCGCACGACGGCTACGTCATCGCGGCCGTCACCGGCGGTGTCGAGGAGGTCGGCCTGCCCGGCCATGTCGTGCGCGCCGGACCGGGCAGCGTGGTCCTGATCAACCCCGAGGTGCCCCACACGGCGCGCGCCGGGGCGCCCGAGGGCTGGGCGTACGCCACCCTCTACCCCTCCGCCGGCCTGATCGCCGAGGTCGCCGCCGAGGTCGGCCTGCTGCGCGGTACCCCCGGCTTCACCGCCGACATCGTGGCCGACCCGCAGGCCTCGCGCACGATCACCGAGGTGCACCGGGCCGCCGAGGCCGGGAACGCGCTGGCCGCCGACACCCTCCTGCGGGGCGTGGTCGCCCGGATGCTGAGCCGGTACGCCGCACCGCTGCCCGCCCGTACGGTCCGCGCGACGGGCGGCGCCGAAGCGGCGGCGGCCCGGGCCGTGCTGGAGGAGCGCCTGGCCGACCCGCCGTCCCTGGAGCAGCTCGCGGCGGAGCTGGGCACGAGCCCCTTCGCCCTGCTGCGGGCCTTCCGGGAGCGGTACGGGATGCCTCCGCACACCTGGCTGACCGACGCCAGGGTCCGGCGGGCGCGCCGGCTGCTCGACGCGGGCACCCCGCCGGCCGAGGCGGCGGTCGCCGTCGGCTTCACGGACCAGCCCCACCTGAACCGCCACTTCACCCGCATCGTGGGCGTCCCTCCGGGCGCCTACCGCCGCGAGCGGGCCGGTTAGTCCGCCGGGGCGCAAGAACGTACAAGACCCACTCGGCGGGGCCCGCGTAGTTTCGGGGTGTGGGAGAGAAGCAGCTGGTCACAGAGCCAGAGATACGAGAGACAGCGGCGTCCGGCGGGCGGCCGCGGGCCGCGGTGGTACGGGACGCGCTCGGGGTCGGCGTCGCCGTCGGCCTGTCCGGGTTCGCCTTCGGCGTGACCGCGGCCGGGGCCGGCATCAGCACCTTCCAGGCCTGCGTGCTGAGCCTGCTCGTCTTCACCGGGGCCTCGCAGTTCGCCCTGGTCGGGGCGCTGGCCGCGGGCGGGAACCCGTTCACCGCGGCCGCCGGGGCCTTCTTCCTCGGCACCCGCAACGCCTTCTACGGGCTGCGCCTGTCGCAGCTGCTCCGCCTGCCGCGCGCCGTACGGCCCCTCGCCGCGCACTGGGTGATCGACGAGACCACCGCCGTGGCGCTGGCCCAGCCCGACCGGAAGTCGGCCCGGCTGGGGTTCACCGTCACCGGGCTCACCCTCTACGCGCTGTGGAACATCACCACCCTGCTCGGCGCGCTCGGTGCCGAGGCCATCGGGGACACCAGGGCCTGGGGGCTGGACGCCGCCGGACCCGCCGTGTTCCTGGCCCTCCTCGCGCCGATGCTGAAGACGGCCACCGAGCGGGCGGTCGCCGCCCTCGCGCTCGTCCTCGGGCTGGGGTTCCTGCCGGTGCTGCCCGCCGGGGTGCCCGTGCTGATCGCGGCCCTGGCCGCCCCCGTCGTGCTGTGGATGAAGGGACGCCGCTCGTGAACGTCTGGATCGCCATCGGGCTCACCGTCGTCGGCTGCTACGCCGTGAAGTACGCGGGGCTGCTCGTCCCGGCCGGGGCCCTGGAGCGGCCCCTGGTGCGCCGGCTGGCCGCCCTCCTGCCGGTCGCGCTGCTGGCCGCGCTCACGGCCCAGCAGACCTTCAGCACCGGGTCCGCGCTCGTCGTCGACGCCCGTGCCGCCGGGCTGGCCGCGGCCGGGCTCGCGCTGCTGCTGCGGGCGCCGTTCCTGGTCGTGGTCGCGGCCGCCGTCGTCGTCACCGCGGGGGTACGGGCCCTGGGCGGCTGACCTGCGCCGGCAGGCGGCCGTACGCCCGCAGGGTCAGCAGCGCCTCCAGCGTCGCGATCGGCCGCCGCTCCAGGGAACTCCCCGGCGCCCAGGCCTCGCGGCGGACCGGCCAGCCGCCGTCCTGCTGCTGGGCGGCGGCCAGGAAGTCCAGCGAGCGGCGCATCTCCTCGTCCGTGAACCAGCCGCGGGCCAGCGACTCGGGCCGCCGCGCGAAGTCGTGCGGGAACAGCTGCTCGCCCGGCGCGTAGCCCGGCACCGGCGGGAAATCCGTCCGCCGCCGCGGATCGAGGACCACGAGCCGCTCCTCGCGCACCAGCCGTCCCAGCCGGTCCGCGGCCGTCGCCGCGCGGGCCCGGTCGGGGACGCCGTCGAGGAAGGCCACCGCGCTCTGGACCTCGTACGGATGCGAGCGGTGCAGGTTCTCGACCCGGTCCCAGCAGAAGTCCGTGGCCCGGAAGAGCCAGGCGTGCCAGACGCGGTTGCGATGCAGCAGGCCGACGACCGGGCCGGTGGTCAGGAGCTCACCCGGCGGGTCGTCGTGCACCGGGTGGTACGGGGCCGCGGGGTAGTCGCGCGGGGACGGGAAGACGACCGGGAGCGCGCCTTCCGGGGTGGAGACGCCCGTCAGGTGCCGGCAGAGCCGCTCGATCCGCTGCCCGGCGCAGCGGCCCAGGCTGTCCAGCACGCGCAGCGCGTGCGCGGTGTGCAGGGGCTGGCTCAGCGGGCCGCGCAGATCCGGGTCGAGCCCGTGACCGTAGCCGCCGTCGGGGTTGAGGTACGAACCGAGGGCGGTGTCCACCGGGTCCGCGTCCCCGCCGAGGAAGTGGAACGCGAACCGCCGCTGCTCCAGCACGCGGGCCGTGAGCCAGACGAACCGCTCGGCGCGGGCGAGGGCGGGCTGCGGGAGCTGCGGGGCGTGCTGGCTCTGGGGGGAAGCTTCGTCTCCGGGCATGCGTGCAAGGTAGGGCGCGGTGACGCGGGGGCGCGGGGCGAACGCCGCCGGTGCACTCTCCCGGGGGCGGGATACTGGGGGCATGCGGTTGACGATTTTCTGGGAGCGGATGGCCGAGCACTTCGGGGCCGGCTATGCCGACTCCTTCGCGCGGGACCACGTGATGGCGGAGCTGGGCGGCCTGACCGTGTACCAGGCGCTGGAGGCGGGCTGGGAGACCAAGGACGTGTGGCGCGCGGTGTGTTCGGCGATGGACGTACCGGCCTCGCTGCGCTGACGGGCGGCGCTCTTTCGCGGCACGGGCCGCCGGTGGGACAGACTGGGCGGCGTGGGAGCCACCGAAGAGACGACCGACCAGCCCGCAGCCGCCCAGGGCGCGCTGCCGCCGCCCCGGGCGGCCGATGCGGGTGCCACCCCTGGCGCACCGGTCGCCTCCGGCGCGGTTCCGGGCGACGGCCCGGGCGCTGCGGACCCGGGGGCGGCCCGGGCCGCCGATCCGGCCTCGCCGAGGGGCCCCGCGGGCCACGGCGGGCCGCCGGCGGCCTGGGGCGGGGAGCGCATGCCGCGCTGGCTGCCGCGCGCGGTGGTTCTCGTCCTGGGTCTCGTCGCCTGTTTCCAGCTCGGCAGCTGGGCCTTCCACCAGCTGATCGGGCTGCTCGTCAACATCCTGATCGCGTTCTTCCTCGCGCTCGCGATCGAACCCGCGGTCGCCAGGATGGCGGCCGGCGGCATGCGCCGCGGGCTGGCCACCTTCCTGATGTTCACCGCGGTGTTCGTCGTGGCCGTGGGATTCCTCGCGCTGCTCGGCTCCCTGCTCGCCGGGCAGATCGTCGCCATGGTGGAGGGCTTCCCCGGCTACCTCGACTCGGTGATCAACTTCATCAACTCCACCTTCCGCACCGATCTGTCCCGGCTGGAGATCCAGGAGAGCGTGCTGCGCTCCGACTGGCTGCGCAAATACGTGCAGAACAGCGCGTCCGGCGTGCTCGACGTGTCCGCCACCGTGCTTGGCGGTCTCTTCAAGCTGCTGACGATCGGGCTGTTCTCCTTCTACTTCGCCGCCGACGGACCGCGGCTGCGGCGCGCGCTGTGCTCCGTGCTGCCGCCCGCGAAACAGGCGGAGGTGCTGCGCGCCTGGGAGATCGCGGTGGCCAAGACCGGCGGCTACCTCTACTCGCGCGGACTGATGGCGCTGATCTCGGGTGTCGCGACCTACATCGTGCTGGCGGTGCTCGGGGTGCCGTACGCGCCCGCGCTCGCCGTGTGGGTCGGGCTGGTCTCCCAGTTCGTCCCCACCATCGGCACCTATCTCGCGGGCGCGCTGCCGGTCCTGCTCGCCTTCACCGTCGATCCCTGGTACGCGCTGTACGTCCTCGGGTTCGTGGTGGTCTACCAGCAGTTCGAGAACTACGTGCTCCAGCCGAAGCTGACCTCGAAGACCGTCGACATCCATCCCGCGGTGGCCTTCGGATCGGTCATCGCGGGCACCGCCCTGCTGGGCGCGGTCGGGGCGCTGATCGCGATCCCGGCCGTCGCGACGCTGCAGGCCTTCCTCGGCGCCTACGTCAAGCGCTACGAGCTGACGCGGGACGCGGACTCCTCTACTTCCCGTCCTCTCCGCCGAGTACGGCTGCCAAGGCTTCGCTGACGGTCGCCTCTGCGCCGGCCTTGTCCAGGCCGAGGCCGCTCAGTACGCCCTCGCCGTTCTCCAGCTCCAGGAGCGCGAGCAGGATGTGCTCGGTGCCGACGAAGTCGTGGCCCAGGCGCAGGGCCTCACGGAAGGTCAGCTCCAGGGCCTTCTTCGCCGAGGCGTCGAAGGGGACGAGGGCGGGGAGCTCCTCCTGGGCGGGCGGGAGTGCTGCGGTCGCGGCGGCCCGTACGTCGTCGGGTGAGACCTCCTGGGCACGCAGGACGAGCCCCGCGAGGCCGTCGGCCTCGGCCACCAGGCCCAGGACCAGGTGCTCGGTGCGGATCTCGGCGTTGCCGGCGGCGCGGGCCTCGTTCTGCGCGGTCACGACCACGTTGCGGGCGCGGGGGGTGAAGCGGCCGAATCCCGCGTTGGGGTCGAGGGCGTCGGAGCCCTCCTTGTCGGCCTTGGGCACGAAGCGCTTCTGGGCCGCCTGGCGGGTGACGCCCATGCTGCGGCCGATGTCGGTCCAGGAGGCGCCGGAGCGGCGGGCCTGGTCGACGAAGTGGCCGATGAGGTGGTCCGCGACGTCCCCGAGGGCCTCCGCGGCGACGACGGCGCCGCTGAGCTGCTCCAGGGGGTCGGTGTGGACTTTGTTGATGGCCTCGATCAGGTCGTCGAGACGTACCGGATGGGTCATGCGAACGGATTCCACCGAAGGGTTCGTCATAGGTGCAACCCTAGGTTGACAGTCGAGCGAGTGTCAACCTCAGGTTGTCACTCGGGGCGCGGCCGTTTCCCGGGGCCGCGGGCCGGTGTCAAGCTGGAGGCACGGACACGGAGGCTGTGATGGGGTTCTACGCCGAACGGATCGTGCCGCGGATCGTCGACGCCGCGTGCGGGGCGCGGACGACCCGGCCGCTCAGGCGGCGCGTCTGCGCCGGCCTGGCCGGGGAGGTCGTCGAGATCGGCTTCGGCAGCGGTCACAACGTCCCCTTCTACCCGCCGGGCGTCACGGGTGTGGCCGCGATCGAGCCCTCCGACCGGGGGTGGGGGCTCGCCGCCGACCGCGTGCGGGCCTCCCCGGTGCCGGTGCGGCGGGCGGGCTCGGACGGCCGGTCGCTGCCCTTCGAGGACGGCACCTTCGACGCCGCCCTGTCCACGTGGACGCTGTGCACCGTCCCGGACCCCCTGGTGGCCCTGCGCGAGGTGCGGCGCGTCCTGAAGCCCGGCGGCGCCCTGCACTTCGTCGAACACGGCCTGGCGCCGGAGGAGGACCGGCAGGTGCGCCGCTGGCAGCGCCGGATCGAACCGCTGCACAAGCGGCTCTGCGGGGGGTGCCACCTCACCCGGGAGACCGTCGGCCTGCTGACCGCCGCCGGCTTCACGGTCACGGAGCTCGACGTCTTCTACCAGGAGCGCGCGCCGAAGCCCTTCGCCGCCGCCTCGCTCGGCGTCGCGCTCTCGCCCGGGCCCCGGCGGCCCGCGCCTCAGTAGGTGACCGTGATCCGCCGGGCCGGTCCGTCCACCCGGATCCGCCCGCCCACGGGGATCACGAGCTGCGGGTCGGTGTGGCCGAGGTCCACGTCGAAGACCGCCATGGTGCCGGGGGCGTACTGCCGCAGCGCGCGCAGGACGGCCTCGCGCTGCTCCTCGCGGTAGCGCTCCTTCTGCCCGGCGTCGAAACGGTTCTCGAACGACCAGCTCTTCGCCCTGCCCATCAGCAGCGCGGGGAACTGCCGCAGCAGGCCCCGCTCGCCCATGTTCCGCAGGATCCGGTAGACCTCCTCCGCGCGCGGCATCTCCTCGGAGGTCTCCAGGAACAGCACGTCGCCGGCGTAGGCGTCGGGGGGCAGCACCGAGCGGTCGGCCGCCATCATCCAGGAGAGGATCTCCAGGTTGCCGCCCCAGCCGGCCCCTTCGGCCACCCGGTCGTCGTGGTGCCAGGTCCAGCCGTAGGAGCGTTCCATCGGCGGCTCGGCGTCGAAGGTGCGCGGGTCCTCCCAGGGGAGGTTGACGTCCCCGTACTCGCCGGACCGGTTGAGCTCGTACGGGCCCGAGGTGAACAGCGCCGCCCGGAGAGAGGCGGCGGTGGCCGGGTGCATCGCGCCGGGCCGGCCGAGCTCGACCATCACTGAGGCGCCGTGGTAGCAGACCATGCCCAGGTTGCGCAGGAACAGCAGGAGGTTGGTGTTGTCGCTGTATCCGATGAACGGCTTGGGGTGGGCGCGCAGGAGGTCGCCGTCGAGGTGGGGGAGGACGGTGATCTGGTCGTCGCCGCCGATGGTGGCGATCACCGCCTTGATGTCGGGGTCCGCGAAGGCGGCGTGGACGTCCGCGGCCCGCTCCTCGGGCGTCGAGCCCATCTTCCGCGTCGTCGGGTACTCCACCGGCTCCAGTCCGAAGTCCTCACGGAGCCTGCGCAGCCCCAGCTCGTGGGGGAGCGGGAAGAGGCCGGGCAGCCCGGACGAGGGGGACAGGACCGCGATCCGGTCCCCGGGGCGGGGTTTGGGCGGATACGTGAATTCGATCATGAGGTGATCGTAGGTTCCCGGACATCGCCGCTCACCGGGATTCCGTGACCTGCGGCGCCGGCGCGCGCAGGCGTACGGCGAGGGCGGCGATGTCGTCGTCGAGGCGTCCCCTGCTGTAGTGGAGGAGGTCGCGGTGGAGGGTCGTGAGCAGCTCGTGGGGCGGCGTCTGGGGCTGCCGCTCCATCCAGGCGGCCAGCGGGAAGAACTCGCCGTCGCGGGCGCGGGCCTCGGCGATCCCGTCGGTGTAGAGGAGCAGCAGGTCGTCGGGGGCGAAGTCGAAGCTGTCGATGCTGTACTGGTCGCCGATCAGGTCCGCGAGGCTGAGCAGCGGCGACGGGGTGGCCGACTCGAGGGTGCGGAGCCTGCCGTGGGTCAGGAGCAGGGGCGGGGGATGTCCGCAGTTGAGGATGTCGATGCGTTTCCCCTCGTGCGGGATCTCGACGAGCAGGGCGGTGGCGAAGCGCTCCATCGGCCCCTCCGGGGGAAAGGCGGCGTTGTAGCGCATGCTGCTGGCGTCGAGCCGGCGTGCGACCTCGACCATGTCGGTCTCGCCGTAGGCGGCCTCCCGGAAGGCGTTCACGATCGCGGCGGCGGCCCCCACGGCGGGCAGCCCCTTGCCGCGCACGTCACCGATGAGCAGCCTGACCCCGTGCGGGGTGTCGGCCACCTCGTAGAAGTCCCCGCCGATGCTGGCCTCCGCCGCGGCCGCGAGGTACAGCGATTCGATCTCGATCCTGCCGAGGCGGCGCGGCATGGGGCTCAGGACCACCTGCTGCGCCGCGTCGGCGACGAGCCGCACCTGGAAGAGCGTGCGCTCCCGCTGGAGCCTGACGTGGCTCCCGTACGCGGCGGCCACGGTGACCGCGATGATGCCCGCGGCCGTCCACCACGTCCCCAGGTCGGGGAAGACGAGGCTGAGGCCGATCATCAGGATGAGGCAGACGGTCCCGAGCAGGACGGTGGGGAGCACCGGCCACATGGCGGCGGCGAGGGCCGGCGCCGCGGGCAGGAGGCGGCTGAAGGCCATCTCCGGCGGAGTGTTGTATGCCAGGCCGGCGATGACGACGGTCAGGATGACCGGCGACAGCCGCACGAGTCTTCCCGGGCCGGGGCGCCTACGGAGTCGTGGCCGTCCAGACTCGATCACACTTCACAGGATATCTACGTAACCGGGGCATAGCGCTCTGGCGTGGCGAGCTTGACAGGGAAATCGAACATCCATTCTGATGAGTTATCCACAGCCGAACCGGTCGTGGAGGCGCATTGTCAGTGGCAGGCATTAGCGTCAATGGCGTGAAGCGATCGACTCAAGCAAACCGGGTGGAACCCATGGCAGGCACCGACCGCGAGAAGGCTCTCGACGCCGCTCTCGCACAGATTGAACGGCAATTCGGCAAGGGCGCGGTCATGCGCCTCGGCGACAAGCCGAACGACCCCATCGACGTCATCTCCACCGGGTCGACCGCGCTGGACATCGCCCTGGGCGTCGGCGGTCTGCCGCGCGGCCGCGTCGTCGAGATCTACGGCCCGGAATCCTCCGGTAAGACGACCCTGACCCTGCACGCCGTGGCCAACGCGCAGAAGGCCGGCGGCACCGTCGCCTTCGTGGACGCCGAGCACGCGCTCGATCCCGAGTACGCGAAGGCCCTCGGTGTCGACACCGACAACCTCATCCTGTCGCAGCCGGACACCGGTGAGCAGGCGCTGGAGATCGTGGACATGCTCGTCCGCTCCGGTGCCCTCGACCTGATCGTCATCGACTCCGTGGCGGCCCTCGTGCCGCGCGCCGAGATCGAGGGCGAGATGGGCGACTCGCACGTGGGTCTGCAGGCCCGTCTGATGAGCCAGGCGCTCCGGAAGATCACCGGTGCGCTCAACCAGTCCAAGACCACCGCGATCTTCATCAACCAGCTCCGCGAGAAGATCGGCGTGATGTTCGGCTCGCCGGAGACCACGACCGGTGGCCGCGCGCTGAAGTTCTACGCCTCGGTGCGCATCGACATCCGCCGCATCGAGACCCTGAAGGACGGCACGGAGGCGGTCGGTAACCGCACCCGCTGCAAGGTCGTGAAGAACAAGGTCGCGCCGCCGTTCAAGCAGGCCGAGTTCGACATCCTCTACGGCCAGGGCATCAGCCGCGAGGGCGGCCTGATCGACATGGGCGTGGAGCACGGCTTCATCCGCAAGGCCGGTGCCTGGTACACGTACGAGGGCGACCAGCTCGGCCAGGGCAAGGAGAACGCCCGCAACTTCCTGAAGGACAACCCGGATCTCGCGAACGAGATCGAGCGGAAGATCAAGGAGAAGCTGGGCGTGGGCGCGCGCAAGGACGGTGGCGGCGACGACGCGGCCGGTGCGGCTGCTGCCGCCGCCCCCGCCGACGCCGCGGCGGTTCCCGCCCCCGTGTCGAAGGCCAAGACGACGGCCAAGGCCGCCGTGACCAAGAGCTGATCCATGCGCGAGCAGGAAGGGGGCGGTGGGAGCCGAGGAGGCCGTGAGGGCCGCCAGGAGCTGCCGCCCCAGAGCCCCGAGGAGCAGGCGCGGGCGATCTGCCTGCGTCTGCTCACGGGGAGCCCGCGCACCCGGCGCCAGCTCGCGGACGCCCTGCACAAGCGGGGCATCCCCGACGAGGTGTCGCAGGAGGTCCTCTCCCGGTACGAGGAGGTGGGCCTGATCGACGACGCGGCGTTCGCCGGAGCCTGGGTCGAGTCCCGCCACCGTGGCAGGGGCCTGGCCCGCCGGGCACTCGCGCAGGAGCTCCGGACCAAGGGGGTGCACGCCACCCTGGTGGAGGAGGCCCTGGGACAGCTGGACTCCGACCAGGAGGAGCAGACCGCCCGCGAGCTCGTCGAGCGCAAGCTCCGCTCCACCCGGGGCCTGGAGCGGGACAAGCGGATCCGGCGCCTGGCCGGGATGCTCGCCCGCAAGGGGTACCCGGAGGGCATGGCCCTGCGCGTGGTCCGCCGGGCCCTGGAGGCGGAGGGCGAGGTCGCCGACGACCTCGGGTACGCGGGGGAGTGAGCCCGAGGGCCCGGGGTGGGGGCAGCCCCCGGGCCGGGACGCCAGGCGACTCCAGTGCCCGCAGGAGCGCCTCGCAGCTGAGTGGGCGCCATGATGCTGCGCTACGTCCTCCAGACCGCTAGGCACCGCAAGGCCGGATTCCTCGGAGCCTTCGTCGCACTGCTGTGCGCGACCGCCCTCATCACCGCCTGCGGCACCCTCGGCGGTCCTGCCGGTCGCGTACGCGGCGGTGGTGGGCCTGGCCGGGCTGCTGGCCCTGGCGGCCACCGCGATCCCGGGCCGGGCGGCGCTGCGGGCGGCTCCGGTGGAGGTCGCCACGGCGAAGGGGTGAGGTCCGGGGCCGCACCGCGACGGCGGTGCGGCCCCGGCGCGCTCACGGGTGCGGCGCCGCCGTCGGGGGCTCGGTAGCCGTGACGACGGGGAGGCCCGCCGACTTCCATGCCTGGAAGCCACCGGTCAGGTCGGTCGCGCGGTGCAGGCCCAGGGCGTGCAGCGAGGCCGCGGCGAGGCTGGACGCGTAGCCCTCGTTGCAGATCACCACCACCCGGAGGTCGTGGCCCGTGGCTTCGGCGGCGCGGTGGCTGCCCGTCGGATCCAGGCGCCACTCCAGCTCGTTGCGCTCGACCACCAGCGCTCCCGGGATCAGGCCGTCCCGCTCCCGCAGGGCCTGGTAGCGGATGTCCACCAGGAGCGCCCCGGCCGCCGAGGCCGCGTACGCCTCCTGCGCGTCGACCCGGGTGTAGCCCGCCCGGACGCGCTCCAGCAGCTCGTCGATGCCGACCGGGGTGACCGGTCCGCGCCGGGCGCTCACTGCCAGTCCGCCGGACGCTCGACCTGCTCCAGGTGCAGCACCGGCCCGCTGCGGCTGTAGCGGCGGATCAGCGGGAGCGGCGGGTAGTACGCGTGCACCGAGACCGCGTGCTCGTCCGGAGACTCGTTGAGGACCTCGTGCACGTGGTGACGCCCGAAGGCCCGTCCGCCGCCCACCGCCAGGGTGCGGCTGCTGTCGACGCCGGGGGCCAGCTCCAGCGACCGCCAGCCCTCCGAGGGCAGGCGCACGGCCAGCGAGCGTTCGGTGAGCCGGCCGCGGGCGGTCGCGAACGCGCCGAGCGATTCGGCGTGGTCGTGCCAGCCGGTGCCGGTGCCCGGCGGCCAGCCGATCAGCCAGGCCTCGCTGCCGCCGGGCCCGTCGAGGCGGATCCAGGTGCGGCCCTCGGGATCGAGCGGCAGCGACGCCACGATCCCGGGGTCGGCCGCGGTACGGAGGGCGAAGTCGAGGAGTTCGGTGGCCGAGGGGCCCTGGGCCCGTACGGACTCAGGGGTGTACGCGGGTGCGGGTGCAGACATGGAAAGTGACCGTTCCTGGGTTCGCGGAAATGCGCGCAGGCCGGTGGACGGCACGGGGCGCGCGGAGGGAAGGGCGAATCAGCAGGAAGGGCGACACACGCAGCCCGCGTAGCGGAGCAGGTCCATATGGACCCTCCGCCACAGGCGTACGTCGTTGCCGGTCATTTCGCGAGTGAACCACGCGGGCCCGTACACGGTCAATCGATCACCGCGGTCGTTCGATCACCGAGGTCGTTCGGCCCCGGCGGTCGGCCGGCCCTGGCCGTGGGCCGATCCCCGCGCTCAGTCGACCACCACGGTCTTCGACGTCGAGGGCGTGGGCACCCGGGACGCGGGAGCACCGGCCCGCACGGCGTCCGCCGCCTCGTACAGCTCCGCCGGGCGGACCCCCGCGAACGTGGCCGCCAGGTGGCCGTCCGGCCGTACCAGCAGCACGGTGTGCGCCGGCGCGCCCGGGTAGCTGTCCGCGACCAGCAGATCGGTGCGCACGGGCAGGGCGCTGACGGCCGCGGCCAGGCGGGGCATCAGCCCGGCACCCAGCCAGTGGCGCCGGTCCCAGACCCCGGTGCCCGGGGCCACCAGGACCGCCAGCAGCCGGCCCTGACCCAGCAGGTCGCGCAGCGGCACGGTCGCCCCGTCGGGCGCCGTGACGGGGACGTTCGCCACCGGACCGCCCGGTTCCGTGTCGGTCGGCACCTCGCGCACGGCGACCGGCGGGGCGTACGCCGGCTCCGCGCCCAGCGGCCCCCGTCCCAGGTGGCCGTCGGTCAGGAGGGACTCGGCGGAACGCGAGGCCCCGGGGAGGTAGGTGCGCAGGCCGCCTCCGGACCGCAGTGCCGGCATCGCCTGGTCGGCCGCGCGCAGCCGGGAGGCCACCGCGGTGCGCCGCTCGCCCTCGTAGCCGTCGAGCAGGGCCTCGGAGGCACCCTGGTGCCAGGCCAGCGAGAGCTTCCACGCCAGGTTCTCGGCGTCGCGGAGCCCCTCCTCGACCCCCTGGGTGCCGAGGGCGCCCAGCAGGTGCGCGGCGTCGCCGGCGAGGAAGGCCCGCCCGTCGCGCCAGCGCCGGGCCAGCCGGTGGTGCAGGGTGTGCACGCCGGTGTCGAGCAGGTCGTACGGGGGAGTCGTACCGCCGCACCACTGGGCGAGGGTGTCGCGGATCAGGGTGACCAGCGCGTCGGGGGTGACCAGATCGCCGCGGGCCGGGAGCAGCCAGTCCAGCCGCCAGACCCCGTCGGGCAGCGGCCGGGAGGTGACTTCCTGCGCCCCGCCGCGCTGCAGCAGGGCCTCGCCGGGCCACGGCAGTTCGGTGCGCAGCGCCGCCACGGCGTGCCGCTCGACGGCGGTACGGCCCGGGAAGCGGATGCCGAGCAGTTTGCGCACGGTGGAGCGGGCTCCGTCGCAGCCGACCAGGTAACTCCCGCGCCACCAGGTGGTCTCGGCGCCCCGGGTGTGCGCGGTGACGCCGCGGTCGTCCTGTTCCAGGGAGTCCAGCCGGCTGTCGCAGATCAGCTGGACGAGGGGGTGCGCCACGGCGGCGGCGCGCAGTCCGCGCGCCAGGGCGTGCTGCGGGACGTGCAGGGGGGCGGGGTGGTCCTCGAAGGTGAGCCGGTGGACGTCACGGCCGCGCCGCATCGTGCGCCAGGCGGCGAAGTACGCCCCCTCGTCGCGCAGCGTCGTACAGCCCAGCCGGTGCGCCATGGCCGCGGTGTCCGCGTGCAGGACGACCGTACGGGCGGGCCGGACCTCCTCCTTGGCGGGCCGCTCGTCGAGCACGACGGAGGGCACGCCCGCGCCCGCGAGGGCGAGGGCCAGGGACAGCCCGACGGGCCCCGCGCCGACGACGATCACCGGGTCCATGGCGCGGCTCCCGATGTCCGGTATGTGATCACAGAACGTATGCAACCCATTGGAGGTGTCTGCGTCAAGTGACACCCGAGGGCGCAACGCAGTGTGGTGCGGCGGATGAGTTCCGCCGCACCACACTGGATGCGCATTACGACTGACCGTACGTCAGACCTCAGGGGGTCGTCGGCCGGGGTGCCGTCAGGCTCCGGCCGCGGTGTTCGCCCCGGGGACCGGGTCGTCGACCTCTTCCGCGCCGAGCACCGCGCCGGTGCTCTTCTTCGATGCCCGCAGCCGCTTCTCCAGCCAGGAGGCCAGAGTGGTCAGGGCGAAGTTCACCACGATGTAGATCAGGGCGATCACGAACATGGTCGCGATGGTGTTGCTGTAGTTCGCCGCGATCTGCCGGTTCATGGAGAGCAGTTCCGCGAAGCCGAGCAGGGCGCCGCCGAGCGCGGTGTCCTTGAGGATCACGACGAGCTGGCTGACCAGGGCCGGCAGCATGGCCGTGACGGCCTGCGGCAGCAGCACGTGGGTCATGGTCTGGCCCTTGCGCAGGCC
Organism: Streptomyces sp. NRRL S-378; assembly: GCF_000720645.1. NCBI lineage: Bacteria > Bacillati > Actinomycetota > Actinomycetes > Kitasatosporales > Streptomycetaceae > Streptomyces > Streptomyces sp. NRRL S-378. The sequence continues at coordinate 47,590 of NZ_JOBX01000025.1, read as the reverse complement.
GATCGCCTTCGCGGCCTCGGCCTGTCCCTTCGGGAGGGAGAGCACGCCCGCCCGGACGATCTCGGCGATGACGGCCGAGTTGTAGAGGACCAGGCCCGTGACCACGGCCCAGAACGGCCGGGTGTCGGAGGGGACGTCCATGAGCTGGGGTGCGTACAGCGCGTTGCTGAACAGCATCAGCATCAGCACCGGGATGGCGCGGAAGAACTCCACCCACGCCCCGACCGCGGCCCGCACCCAGGCGTGGTCGGACAGCCGGCCGATGCCCAGCGCGGCACCGAGCGGGAGGGCGATCACCATGGCGAGCGCGCCGGCCTTGAGGGTCTCCATCAGGCCGGGGATCAGGTACGTGGTCCAGATCTGCCCGTCGGTGACGAAGGGGGTCCACTTGTCGGCGTCGAGCTGGCCCTTCTCGCCCATGAGGGACAGCGCCCACCACAGGACGAGCCCGAACAGGACGACGAAGATCCCGCTGTAGATCCAGTTGCGCACCTTGGCCTTGGGGCCCGGGGTGTCGTACAGCACGGAGCTCATCGCTTCACCGCCACTCGCTTGGCCACCCAGCCCAGCAGCAGGCCGGTGGGCAGGGTCAGAAGGACGAAACCGAGGGCGAAGACCGCGAAGACGGCGAAGACCGCCTGGGCCTCGTTCTCCAGCATTTCCTTCATCAGCAGCGCCGCCTCGGCCACGCCGATGGTCGCCGCCACCGTGGTGTTCTTGGTGAGCGCGATCAGTACGTTGGCGAGCGGTGCGACGACCGCCCGGAAGGCCTGGGGGAGCACGATCAGGGTGAGCACCTGGAAGAAGCTCAGCCCCAGCGCGCGGGCCGCCTCGGCCTGGCCGACGGGCACGGTGTTGATGCCGGAGCGCAGGGCCTCGCAGACGAAGGTTCCGGTGTAGGCGACCAGTCCGAGGACCGCGAGCCGGAAGCCGGTCTCCTTGAACGTTTCGCCGCCCAGGTTGATGCCGAGGGTCTGGCTCAGGCCCAGTGAGCAGCCGATGATCAGCAAGGTCAGCGGCGTGTTGCGCACCAGGTTGACGTACGCGGTGCCGAAGCCGCGGAGCAGCGGGACCGGGCTGACCCGCATCCCCGCCAGGACGGTGCCCCAGATCAGGGACCCGACCGCCGAGTAGAGGGTGAGCTGAACCGTCACCCAGAAGGCTCCGAGCACGTCGTACTGCCCGGAATCAAGAAAATCGAACACGATGCCCTGCGCTCTCCCCAGGATGGCCGGTGAGGTGCGCTGCCGCCCGCGGCAGGCGGGCGGCGACGCCCCTCACCGATGAATCAGCTGCCTTCGGTGATCTGCGGGGCAGGCTCGTTCTTGTAGTTGGCCGGGCCGAGGTTCTTGTCCACGGCCTTCTGCCAGCTGCCGTCCTCGACCATCTTCTTGAGCGCGCCGTTGATCTTGGTCTGGAGCTCCTTGTCGCCCTTCTTCAGACCGATGCCGTAGTTCTCGTTGCTCATGCTCAGGCCGACGAGCTTGAACTTGCCCTTGTTCTTCTCCTGCGCCGCGTAACCCGCCAGGATCGAGTTGTCCGTGGTCAGGGCGTCGACGGCCTTGTTCTCCAGGCCGGTGAGGCACTCGGAGTAGCCTCCCTGCTCCAGCAGGTCGGCCTCGGGGGCCAGGTTCTTCTTGACGTTCTGCGCCGAGGTGGAGCCGGTGACCGAGCAGAGCTTCTTCTTGTTCAGGTCCTCGACCTTGGTGATGCTCGTGTCGTCGGCGCGGACCAGCAGGTCCTGGTGCGCGAGGAAGTACGGGCCGGCGAAGTCGACCCGCTCCTTGCGCTTGTCGTTGATCGAGTAGGTCGCGACGATGAACTTGACGTCGCCGTTGGAGATCAGGTTCTCGCGCTCGGCGCTGACGGCCTGCTTGAACTCGATCTGGTCGGGCTGGTAGCCGAGCTCCTTGGCGACGTAGGTCGCCACGTCGACGTCGAAGCCCGTGAACTTGCCGTCCGGGGTCTTCAGGCCGAGACCGGGCTGGTCGAACTTGATACCGACGACGATCTTGTCCTTGGCGCCACCGGAGGCACCGCCGTCACTGGCGGCGTCCTTCTTGCTGCCGCCACACGCGGTCGCGGTCAGGGACAGGGCTACGGCGACGGCCGCGGCCGCAGCGGCCTTGGAGATCTTCATGGTGAACTTCCCTCGGATGAGACGTTGTTGAACGACGAGCGACGCTTACGGCGCACGCACGGCCGACAGGAACCGTTCCGGGAGTGATCCGCATACGGATGACTACCAGACGTGAACCTCAGTGGTGCAGGATCTTCGACAGGAAGTCCTTAGCCCGATCACTGCGCGGGTTGCTGAAGAACTGCTCGGGGGTGGCCTCTTCGACGATCTTTCCGTCGGCCATGAAGACGACCCGGTTCGCCGCGGAGCGGGCGAAGCCCATCTCGTGCGTGACGACCACCATGGTCATCCCCTCACGGGCGAGCTGCTGCATGACCTCCAGCACCTCGTTGATCATCTCCGGGTCCAGGGCGGAGGTGGGCTCGTCGAAGAGCATCACCTTCGGCTCCATCGCCAGCGCCCGGGCGATCGCCACGCGCTGCTGCTGACCGCCGGAGAGCTGGGCCGGGTACTTGTCGGCCTGCGTGCCGACGCCGACCCGCTCCAGCAGGGACACCGCCTTCGCGCGGGCCGTGGCCTGGTCCGTCCCGCGGACCTTCAGCTGGCCCAGCATGACGTTCTCCAGCACCGTCTTGTGCGCGAAGAGATTGAACGACTGGAACACCATGCCGACGTCGGCACGCAGACGGGCGAGCTCCTTGCCCTCGGAAGGCAGCTCCTTGCCGTCGAGCGTGATGGTGCCCGAGTCGATGGTCTCCAGGCGGTTGATGGTCCGGCAGAGCGTGGACTTGCCCGATCCCGAAGGACCGATCACCACGACCACCTCGCCGCGGGCAATGCTCAGATCGATGTCCTGAAGCACGTGCAGCGCGCCGAAGTGCTTGTTGACGTTGCTCAGCACGACCAGGTCGTCCGCGGTACCGGCCGCGTCCTGAACGTCCTTGGTCACTGATACTCCGCTCATCGGCTTCTAGCTCCGTCCTCCTCGGTTGGGAGGACAGTAGTGACGAGGCGCGCACAACGTCATCACATCTGAGGGAGAATTGAGCATAACGATCCGGCCTCTTCCGGATACGCTCCGTGCGCGGTACCGGCGTGGTCGATCATGTCCGCGTACCGGGTGCATAACGGAAGGCGCGCCGCGGCGGAACCCTCTTGACGTGGGACTCCGCATGGGCGTGGATGCAGGGTGGCCATTTCTGCGGCCGTACGCGCGGCACCGACCGGCCGCGAGACCGCAAGGACCCGACCGTGACCATGACCGGGGCGCGGGTCGACCGAGAGAAGTAGGAGAGGGGGACGACATGAGACTGCTGCTCGTCGAGGACGACGACCACGTCGCCGCCGCCCTGTCCGCGATCCTCGCCCGGCACGGCTTCCAGGTCACCCACGCCCGCAACGGCGAAGAGGCCCTGCAGGCACTGCTGCCGGCCGGCGCCCCGCCCTTCGGCGTGGTCCTGCTCGACCTCGGCCTGCCCGACCAGGACGGCTACGAGGTGTGCGGCAGGATCCGCAAGCGCACCGCCACACCCGTCATCATGGTCACCGCGCGGGCCGACGTACGCTCCCGCATCCACGGCCTGAACATGGGCGCCGACGACTACGTCGTCAAGCCCTACGACACCGGCGAGCTCCTCGCCCGCATCCACGCCGTCGCCCGGCGCACCGGAGCCTCCGAGGAGACCGCCGCCGGAAGCGGTGCACCCACCACCGTCCGCCTCGGCCCCGTCAGCATCGAGCTGCCCACCCGCCGGGTCAGCGTGGACGGCACCGACGTACCCCTCACCCGCAAGGAGTTCGACCTGCTGGCCCTGCTCGCGCAGCGGCCCGGCGTCGTCTTCCGCCGCGAACAGATCATCAGCGAGGTGTGGCGCACCAGCTGGGAGGGGACCGGGCGCACCCTCGAGGTGCACGTCGCCTCGCTGCGTTCCAAGCTGCGCATGCCCGCCCTCATCGAGACCGTCCGCGGGGTGGGCTACCGGCTCGTCTCCCCGGCCGCCCCCTAGGAACCTCCTGCCGTGCGCGCCCGTCTGCTCCCCCTGCTCGTCATCCTGATGGCGGGCACGCTCCTCGCGCTCGGCTTCCCGCTCGCCGTGAGCCTCGCCGCCGGGCAGCAGCAGCGGGTGGTCGTCGACCGCATCGACGACAGCGCCCGCTTCGCCGCCCTCGCCCAGTTCGTCATCGACGCCCGCGGCTCCGGCTCCACCGGGGCGGACGAGCGCGAGGAGACCCTCCAGCACGAACTCGGCCGCTACCACGAGCTGTACGGCATCCGCGTCGGCATCTTCAACCGCGACGACAACGCCATGGTCCGCTCCCCGGGCTGGTGGCGGCTCCCGGAATCCGGTGAGGGCCGCAAGGCCTTCAGCGAGGCGCTCGCCGGGCGCCGCAGCCACGACCCGCCCCAGGTCTGGCCCTGGCAGACCAACGGAAAGCTGCTCGTCGCCTCACCGGTCGTCCTCGACGGCGACGTGGTCGCCGTCGTCGCCACCGAATCGCCGACCGACCTCATGCGCGGCCGGATCCTGAAGGGCTGGCTGCTCATCGCCGGCGGCCTCGCCGCCGCCATGCTCGTCGCCTTCGGCGCCGCCCTGCAGCTCACCAGCTGGGTGCTCAAGCCCGTACGGACCCTGGACGCCGCCGCCCACGGCATCGCCACCGGCCGGATGAACTCCCGGGTCGCGGCCGCCAGCGGCCCGCCGGAACTCCAGCGCCTGGCGCACTCGTTCAACGAGATGGCCGACAACGTCGAAGAGGCACTGGAACAGCAGCGGGCGTTCGTCGCCGACGCCTCGCACCAGCTGCGCAACCCGCTCGCCGCACTGCTCCTGCGCATCGAGCTGCTCGCCCTCGAACTGCCCGAGGGCAACGAGGAGATCGCCTCCGTACGCACCGAGGGCAAACGCCTCACCCAGGTCCTGGACGACCTCCTGGACCTCGCGCTGGCCGAGCACGCCTCCGCCGAGATCAGCCTCACCGACATCGGCGCCCTCGCCGCGGAACGGGTCGCCGCCTGGCGGCCGTACGCCGAGGAGAAGGGCGTACGGCTCACCGAGACGGGCCGGACCGCCGTCACCGGCTGGGCCGATCCCATCGCCCTGTCCAGCGCGCTCGACGCCGTCATCGACAACGCCCTCAAGTTCACGCCCGCCGGAGAGGAGGTCGAGGTGTCGGTCTCGGCCGAGGGCCGCTCGGTCCGCGTCGTCGTCGCCGACCGCGGCCCCGGCCTCACCGAGGAGGAGCTGCAGCGGGTCGGAGACCGGTTCTGGCGCAGCGGCCGCCACCAGAACATCAAGGGTTCCGGCCTCGGGCTGTCGATCTCCCGGGCCCTGCTCGCCGGGGGCGGCGGGACCCTCTCCTACGAGACGAACCCGCCGCACGGGCTGCGGGTGACCGTGACGGTCCCGCGCACCGGCCCCGAGCCCTCCTGACTCCCGCCGGGCCGGCTACGGCCCCCAGGGCAGGGTCGTGCGGGCCGGCGCGGACACCGCGTACAGCTCGTCCACGGCCCGCACCTCGAAGACGGCCGCCCCCTCCCGGCCGGCCCGCGGCACCCCGGGGAGGTAGAGCGCCGTCCCGCAGGTCCCGCCGAGGAAGCGGCGGCCGCCGTCGGGCAGCACCCGGTGCACCTCGTAGTGGCGCGGCCGTCCCCCCGCACCGGCCGCCGCCCGCCAGGACAGGCGGAGCCAGGCCCGGCCGTCCTGCCGGGCTGCGGCGTCCACGGCCGCCGCGGTGGGCGGGGCCGGACGCCGGCCGCCGGAACCGTCGTGCACCGACAGGGCGCCGAGGCGCCACACCAGCGGCCCGCCCCCGGACGCGGTGATCCGTACGGCCAGGGCGTACGCGGTCCTGCCCGCCAGCGGTGCGAGCGCCGCCCGCGCCGTGCGCCAGCCCGGCCCCGCGCCCGTGCTTCCGGCCCGCAGCCAGACGTACGGGACCGGGCCGCCGGGGACGGAGGCTTCGCGGGTGGCCACGCCGACCTCGGCCGTGACCGGACCCGACCCGGTCGCGTGCACCAGTTCCACGACGCTCCCGCGGGTCAGCGGCAGCCGCGTGGAGTGCAGCCCGACGGTCACCGGAGCCGTCGGGCCGCCCGAGACCAGCAGGCTGGAACCGCCGCGCCAGGCGTCCGTGAAGTCCAGGGTGACGGACGGGCGCGGCCCGGCGGTCTCCACCACCCAGCGTCGGCCCGGCAGCCGGTCCTGGAGCCCCAGGTGGTTCCAGGGCGTGTCCGACACGACCTCGCCCTCCTCGTACCAGCGCAGACCGTGACCGGTGTTGAAGCAGCACGCGAAGGGCAGCCCGGTGACCGTGGACCGGTCGGCGACGACCGTCGCGGGAGCCCGCCAGGACCTCTCGGGCGCGGGCCGGGCCGGGTCCAGGGACTCGCCCGTCCAGAAGCGGTCGTCCGCGCGGTGGAAGGCGCCGGGGGAGCGGTCCGTGAGGTGGTTGCGGGTCCACTCCGGCCGGTAGAAGGCGTAGCTGACGACGTGGTCGCGTGTGCGCGGGACGATCGCGTCCCAGCGGACGGCGGATTCGCAGCCCCGGGACTCCGTGTCCACCGCCGCCCACAGCTCGTACCGCGAGCGGCCCAGCCGGTCGGCGAGCGCGCCCGAGGCGGCCAGCGTGTCCGGGGTCCAGCGGAAGTCCACGAACATCGTGTCCGCGACCTTCCCGGCCCGGTCCTCGTAGAACTCCTGGTTGAGGGCGTTCAGGGCGCCCTGCCAGCCGACCCGGCCGGTGCTGTTCATGGCGTCGTACCAGGTGATCCGCAGGCCGTGCGGCGCGCCCGCCGCCCGCAGGGCCCGCAGGAACTCCCGCATCCGGGTGGCCAGCGCGCTGTCGCCGCCGTCGGTCTCGGCGTTGACGAACCAGCCGTCGAAGCCGTACGCCCGCGCCACCCGGACGAGCTGCTCCGCGATCGGGAAGCGGCCCGACGGGTCGCGCTGCACCAGGTCGCGGGTCCACCGGAGGTCGCCCCCGTACGCCACGGGCGGCAGGAACACGTTGCCCAGCACCCGGACCCCGTTGCGGTGCGCGGCGTCGACCACGGGCGCGTTCGGGGCCAGGACGATCCCCTCGCCGGCGGAACCGCCCCAGAAGACCAGCTCGTCGATGTACGCCCAGTGCGTGAGCGCGTAGTAGTCGGCGGTGGGAGAGCCCTGCGAAGGATTCCCGGCGGTCGGTGCGAAGGAGACGAGGGAGGAGATCCGGGCCTGGCCGGTGCGGGCGGTCCTGTTGGCCGGGACGGGCGTGAACCGTTCGGCGAGCGGCACGGTCGCGGTGTTGTGGGCCAGATCGGGGTCGTCCTCGGGGGTCCACCGGCTGAGCGAGCGCCACACGATCCCGGGCCCCGGGGTGCCCGCCGGGAGGGAGTCCGGGAACCAGTAGGAGGCGTACGGAGCCAGGCCGGCCGGCTCGGGTACGGGGGCCGGTGTGGGTGTGGAGGGCGGTGCCGGTGCGGGGGCCGTGGGGGACGCGGCCCGGGCCCGCCCGGCCACGCCCAGCAGCGCGGCGGCGCCGGCCCCGGCGACCAGCACTCTGCGACGGTTCGGCCGTAACGGGACGGGCGGCGTACGCGGATCGACGCCGCGGTCGGTCTCGGACATGCGGGGCTCCTCACGGGGAGTCGGCTCACGGGGGGACCGGGTCGGGTCACGAGGGGTCGGGTCACGAGGGGTCGGGTCACGACGGGTCGGTCACACCACGTCGGGTACGCGCAGCACCTCGGTGATGCCGCGCGCCGCCAGATGGGCCGGATCCTCGGCGCGCTCCGCCAGCACCACCGCGGGCCGCACCCCCCGGTCCGTCAGCAGGGTCCAGGCGTCGAAGAACGCGCCGCCGGGGGCGCACACGGAGCGGCCCGGGGCCGCCTCCGTCCCGCCCACGTCCACCGCGAGCGCGGTGGAGCGCGGAGGGGGGCGGTGCGCGCGTCCGCGCCACTCCCGGGCGATCCGGGCGAGGGCGGCGCCGGCCGGCTTGGCCGCGCCGTCGTTGGCCAGCAGGCCGAGGCCGTACTCCAGCTCCGGGAAGTCGGCGAGCTCCCGGGACACGTCGTGCGAACACCACCAGGTCACGCCCCACAGGTCAGGGCAGTCCAGCGCGTTCACGACGGTGGCCTCGGTGAACCGCGCCGCCTGCTCCGGCCCGATCAGCGGCGCCGGGGCGCCGGCCTCCTGGAGCCACACAGGGCGGTGCGGGTCCTCAGCCCAGGCCTTGGAGAGCTCGATCAGGTACGCCGCGTGGTGCTCGGTCGCCGTCCCGCTCGCGCCGTGGCGCTGCGCCGTGCCGTCGAACACCCAGGAGTGGACGGCGGTCGCCCCGCCCAGCCCCGCCGCCTGGGCGGGTGTGAAGGGGTGGCCGTCCCGGTACCAGACGGCGTCGTACTCGGCGTGCAGGTGGAGGCGTCCGGGCGCCCCCCGTTCGCAGGCCGCCAGCATCCGCTCCAGCCAGTCGGCGGCCTGCGCGGGGGTGATGCGGTCGGGGTCGGGGTGCGGGGCGCCGGAGAACTGGTTGATCTCGTTGCCGACGGTCATGCCGAGGAAGTTCGGCCGGTCGGCGAGGGCCGCGGCCAGCGTGCGCAGGTACTCCTCCTGCCCGGCGACCACGTCGGGGTCGGTGAAGATGTTGCGCCGGTGCCAGGTCGTGGTCCAGGCGGGCAGGAAGTCGAAGCTCGACAAGTGCCCCTGCAGACCGTCCACGTTGACGTCGAGGCCGCGCTCGGCGGCCGCGTCGGCGAGCGCGACGAGCTGCTCGACTGCGCGCGGCCGGATCAGCGTGCGGTTCGGCTGGAAGACCGGCCACAGGGGGAAGACGCGGACGTGGTCCAGTCCGAGCGCGGTGATCGCGTCGAGATCGGCCCTGACCGCGTCGAGGTCGAAGTCCAGCCAGTGGTGGAACCAGCCCTGGGCCGGCGTGTAGTTGGCACCGAAGCGGAGCGCGTCATCCTGCACGAGGAGTCCTGGGGTTCGGGGGTGCGCACGAATTCACCGGACGGGCCACAAACTGCCGCTGCCGATGCGGAAAGTCAACAGGGCCTATCCCGAGGCGACTTATGCGCTTCAGTCCAGGCACGGCAAGGGGACGTGCGGGGAAGTGGCCGGAAGACTAATGCGGTTTAGTGCGGGCGGCGGTGAGGGAAGTGTGCGGAAAACGGCAGTGGATCTCCGGTCACTGCCGGCGCCGTCCCGGCCGCCGCCGCACGCCGGGACCGAGCCGGTGCGGTGGTTGACGGGCCGTCCGCCGACGGGGCCCGGGGGCGGCCATGCGGCCGTCCGGGCTGCCCGCCGCGGCCGGATCGCGTACGGTCCGGCCATCGCCGTCCGCTCGGTCCGGACCGGCCGGAGGAGGAATGAGGCAGGCCATGGCCCGCAGACCCACGATCAAGGACATCGCCCGCCGGGCCGGAGTGTCGGAGAGCGCCGTCTCCTTCGCCCTCAACGGCCGGCCGGGCGTCTCGCAGGACACCCGGGCCCGGATCCGCCGCGTCGCCGAGGAACTCGGCTGGCAGGCCAACAGCGCCGCCCGCGCGCTCTCCGGCGAACGCTCGGGTGCCGTCGGACTCGTCCTGGCCCGCCCCGCGCACACCCTGGGCGTCGAGTCGTTCTTCCTGCAGCTCGTCTCCGGCATCCAGGAGGCCCTCTCCGCCGCCCGGACCGCCCTGCTGTTCCAGGTCGTCGAGGACGTGGACGCCGAGTGCGCGGTCTACCGCCGCTGGTGGGCCGAACGCCGGGTCGACGGCGTGCTCGTCGTCGACCCGCGTACCGGGGACCCGCGCCCCGCGCTGCTGGCGGAGCTGGGCCTGCCCGCGGTCACCATCGGCGAGCCCGGCCCGCCGCCCGGGCCCGCGACGGTCCCCGCGCCCGCGGCGGACCCGGGCTCCCTCCGCGCCCCCGGCCCCCCGCCCACCCCCGCACCGGCGTCCTTGCTGTGGCCGGTCTCCGCGGTCCGGGCCGACGACGCGGGGGCGATGGCGCAGGTCCTGGACCACCTTCACGGGCTGGGGCACCGCCGGATCGTCCACATCGCGGGGCTCCCCGGCCTCGCGCACACGGTTCGACGGATGGAGTCCCTCCGGTCCGAGGCCGCGCGGCGCGGGCTCGGACCGGACCACGTGCGTTCGGTGGTCACCGACTACTCCGACGCGCAGGGCGCTGCCGCCACCCGCCGGGTCCTCGCCGAGCCGCAGCCCCCCACCGCGCTCGTCTTCGACAACGACGTGATGGCCGTGGCGGGCAGCGCGGTCGCCGCCGAGCTGGGCATCCCCGTACCGGACCTGCTGTCGATCGTGGCCTGGGACGACTCCGCGCTGTGCCGGGTCACCCACCCCCGCCTCACCGCCCTCGTCCGTGACACGGCCGGCTTCGGGCGCCTGGCCGCCGAGGAACTCCTGTCCGTGCTCGCCGGCGGCCCGCCCCGGGTGCGCGAGAGCGAGCAGCCGCGCCTGGAGCCCCGCGACAGCACGGCACCGGCCCCGGCGCATACTGATTCCTGACCCCTTCCTGGAGCCGCCACCGTGATCACCCCCTCCGCCCCGTCGCCCGCACCGCCCGCCGCCGAGGCGGCCGCCGGACCGACGGTGGCGATCGACATCGGCGGCACGAAGATCGCCGGGGCGCTGGTGCACCCCGACGGGACGATGACGGCCACCACCCGCCGCGCCACCCCGCGCGGAGTGGACGCCGAAGGGGTCATGGCGGCGGTTGCCGAGGTCGTGGGAGACCTGTCCGCGTCGCCGCTGTGGGCGTCCGCGGTCCGGTGCGGGATCGGCAGTGCCGGCCCCGTGGACACCTCCCGGGGCACGGTCAGCCCGGTCAACATCGGCGCGTGGCGGGACTTCCCGGTCCAGGAGCGGGTCGCGGCCGAGCTCAAGGCCCGCGGCGCCGGCCTGCCGACCGTACTGGCCGGCGACGGGGTGGCGATGACCGCGGCCGAACACTGGCTGGGCGCGGCCCGCGGGCACGCGAACGCCCTGTGCATGGTGGTCTCCACCGGCGTCGGCGGTGGCCTGATCCTCAACAACCGGCTCCACCCAGGCCCCACCGGCAACGCGGGCCACATCGGCCACATCAGCGTGGCCTTCGACGGCGAGCCGTGCGTCTGCGGCGGCCGCGGCTGCGTCGAGTCGATCGCCTCCGGCACGGCGATCGCCCGCTGGGCCCTCGACCAGGGCTGGACCCCGTCGGCGGGCTCCGGCACAGGAGACCCGGGCGCACCGCGCGACGCCACTGCGGCGGGTGTGGCCGCTTCGGCCGCGCAGGGCGATCCGATCGCCCTGGCCGCCTTCGACCGCGCAGGCCGCGCCCTGGCTGCCGCCATCGCGGCCGCAGCGACCCTCGTGGAAACGGACATCGCGGTCATCGGAGGGGGCGTGGCAGCCGCCGGAGACACCCTCTTCGGCCCGATCCGCAGCCACCTCGCGCAGTACGCCACGCTCTCCTTCGTCCAGGGGCTCCGGGTGGTGCCGGCGACCCTGGGCACCCATGCGGGCCTGATCGGCGCGGCCGCGGCGGCGACGATGCTCTCGGCCCCGCTCCCGCCCGTGGCCGCGTCCTCGCCCGAGGCGTGAGCGTCAGGGCTTGACGGACCGGTAGTACCGGCCGGCGCCCTCGTGGAGCTCCAGCGGGTCGGTGTAGATCGCCGTCCGCAGGTCCACCAGCTGCGCCGCGTGCACCGCGCGCCCGACCCGGTCGCGGCTGCCGATCACCGTCCGGGTCAGCCGCTCGGTCAGCTCGGGGTCGGTCTTGGCCGTGGTCACCAGCAGGTTCGGTACGGCCAGGGTGGTCACCGAGCTGGTGTTGCGCGCCCGCGTGTACGCGTCCTGCGGCATGACGGCCGTGCGGTAGTAGCGCGTCGGGCTGCCGCTGCCCTGGAGCTGCTCCACCAGGTCGCCGAGCTGGACGAGCCGGATGTCGAAGCGCTCCGACAGCTCCTTCACCGCGTTCGTCGGCAGGCCGCCCGACCAGAAGAAGGCGTCGATCCGGCCCGCCTCCAGCTCGGTCGGCATGGTGTCGATGCCGATGGACACCGGCGTGATGTCCAGGACGGGGTCGATGCCGGCCGCGGTGAGCAGCCGGTCCGTGACGAGCCGCACGCCGGAGCCGGGCTGGCCGATCGCCACCCGCTTGCCCCGCAGGTCCCGGGCCGACTGCACGGGGGACCCCGACGGCACCACCAGCTGCACGTAGTCGTCGTAGAGCCGCGCGCATCCGCGCAGGAGGTCCGCCCCGGGCTTGCCGTCGTGCTGGTACTTGGCGACCGCGTCCGCCGTCGCCACGGTGAAGTCCGCCTCGCCGGTGGCCAGCCGCTTGAGGTTCTCCTGCGAGCCCTCGCTGGTCACCAGCGTGACGTCCACCCCGGGCATGTCCTGCCCGAGCGCTTGCTGCAGGAGCTGTCCGTAGCGGTGGTAGACGCCGGTCCGCGCGCCCGTGCTGAAGGTCAGCTCGCCCTCCGGCTCCGACGGCCCGAAGGGTTTCAGCCACCACGTGAGGACGCCGAGCACGGCGAGTACGGCCACCAGGACCCGCAGGGCGTGGCGCCTGCTGATCCGGGGCGGTACGAGAGGCATGGCCGAGATCCTGCCACCCGGCCGCCGTCCTGTCACGGCGCGGGCCGTCCGCGGACCCCGCCCGGGACCGCCGTCCACGCCCTTGACCTGCGGCTCGTCCGGTTCGGCAGCCTCCCGCCCGGGGACCGGGCGCACGGCGACCGGAGGGCTCCCGTCCACCGCCTACCCTTGTTGCATGACCAGCAGCGACCGGAGCCAGGCAGTGGACGAGAAGCGAAGCTACGAGGTGCGCACCTACGGGTGCCAGATGAACGTGCACGACTCGGAGCGGCTCTCCGGTCTGCTGGAGGAGGCCGGATACGTCCGGGCGCCCGAGGGCTCCGACGGCGACGCCGACGTGGTGGTCTTCAACACCTGCGCGGTCCGTGAGAACGCCGACAACAAGCTGTACGGCAACCTCGGCCGGCTCGCCCCGATGAAGACGAAGCGCCCCGGCATGCAGATCGCCGTCGGCGGCTGCCTCGCCCAGAAGGACCGCGACACGATCGTCAAGAAGGCCCCCTGGGTCGACGTCGTCTTCGGTACGCACAACATCGGCAAGCTCCCGGTGCTGCTGGAGCGCGCCCGCATCCAGGAGGAGGCGCAGGTCGAGATCGCCGAGTCGCTGGAGGCGTTCCCCTCCACGCTCCCGACCCGCCGCGAGTCCGCGTACGCCGCCTGGGTCTCGATCTCCGTCGGCTGCAACAACACCTGCACCTTCTGCATCGTCCCGGCGCTGCGCGGCAAGGAGGAGGACCGCCGGCCCGGCGACATCCTCGCCGAGGTGGAGGCCCTGGTCGCCGAGGGCGTCTCGGAGATCACCCTGCTCGGCCAGAACGTGAACGCCTACGGCTCCGACCTGGGCGACCGCGAGGCCTTCAGCAAGCTGCTGCGCGCCTGTGGCCAGATCGAGGGCCTGGAGCGGGTCCGCTTCACCTCCCCGCACCCGCGCGACTTCACGGACGACGTGATCGCCGCGATGGCCGAGACGCCGAACGTGATGCCGCAGCTGCACATGCCGCTGCAGTCCGGTTCGGACCCGATCCTGAAGGCGATGCGCCGCTCGTACCGCCAGGAGCGCTTCCTCGGCATCATCGAGAAGGTCCGTGCGGCCATCCCGCACGCCGCGATCTCCACCGACATCATCGTGGGCTTCCCCGGAGAGACGGAGGAGGACTTCCAGCAGACGATGCACGTGGTGCGCGAGGCCCGCTTCGCGAACGCGTTCACCTTCCAGTACTCCAAGCGGCCCGGCACCCCCGCCGCCGACATGGACGGGCAGATCCCCAAGGAGGTCGTGCAGGACCGCTACATGCGCCTGGTCGCCCTCCAGGAGGAGATCTCCTGGGAGGAGAACAAGAAGCAGGTCGGCCGCACGCTGGAGGTCATGGTCGCGGAGGGCGAGGGCCGCAAGGACGGCGCCACGCACCGTCTCTCCGGCCGCGCCCCCGACAACCGCCTGGTGCACTTCACCAAGCCGGAGCAGGAGGTCCGCCCCGGTGACGTGGTCACCGTGGACATCACCTACGCCGCCCCGCACCACCTGCTGGCCGAGGGCCCCACGCTGACCGTGCGCCGCACCCGCGCCGGCGACGCCTGGGAGAAGCGCAACGCCGCCCCGGCCCAGCCGGCGGGCGTCATGCTCGGCATCCCGACGCTGGGCGTCCCGGCGCCCCTTCCGGCCGTCGCCTCCGGCTGCTCGGTGCCGGCCTCCTCCTGAGGTCCTGGAGCCGTGGGGCGGCGGCCCGGCTAGGCTGCGGATCATGCTCGTAGCCGCTGCCGTCTGTCCCGCCCCGCCGCTGCTCGTGCCGGAGGTCGCCGCGGGCGCCGCCGCCGAACTCGGCGACGCCCGCACCGCCTGCTCCGACGCGCTCGCGGTGCTCGCCGCCTCCCGGCCCGATCTGCTGGTCGTGGTCGGGGCCGCCGCCGAGGGCGGTGGATACGACCAGGGCACCCCCGGCACCTTCGCCGGGTTCGGCGTGGACCTGACCGTCACCCTGGGCCCGGACCTCGGCGAACCGCCGAGCGGCCGGGCCACGGGGAGCACCCTCCCGGCCTCCCTCGCCGTGGGGGGCTGGCTGCTCGGGCAGGCCCGCTGGTCGGCCGCCCCGGTCGCCGGGGTGGCCGTCGCCGAAGACCTCCCCCCGAGCGGCTGCGGCCTCCTCGGCGCGGACCTGGGCCGCTCCGCCGACCGCGTGGCCATGCTGGTCCTCGGGGACGGCAGCGCATGCCGCACCCTCAAGGCCCCCGGCTACCTGGACGAGCGCGCCGCGGGCTTCGACGCGGCCGCCGCCCGCGCACTGGGCGCCGCCGACGTGGCCGCGCTCGCCGGCATCGACGCCGCCCTCGCCGCCGACCTCCAGGCCGCCGGCCGGGCCCCCTGGCAGGTGCTGGCCGGCGCCGCCGAGGGCGCGGACCTCACCGGGCGCCTGCTCTACGAGGACGCCCCGTACGGCGTGGGGTACTTCGTCGCCGTCTGGTCCTAGCGGGTCGGCACGCCCCGGGCGCCCGCAGGGCGGCTCACGGGCCCGGGAACACCGAAGGGGCGCGTCAGGAGGCTGCCGGCGGCGTCGGCCCGCCGGGAGCGTCCTTGTGCGCGATCTTGCCCAGGGCGTCCTTCGCCTTGCCCGTCCCGCTCGTGATCTGGCCGCTGTACTTGCCCTTGGTCTTGGAGTCCACGGCCTTGGCGACCTTGTCCAGACCCTCGCTGATCCTGCCCTCGTGCTGGTGCGCGAGATCGCCGACCTTGTCCTTCGCCGGACCGAGCTTGGCCTTCAGATTGTCCAGCAGGCCCATGGGTCACCTTCCGTTGGCGTTCGCTACGTACGGGCGCCCTCGCCGGCCTCGCTGTCCGCGGCCACCTCGGCCGACTGCTGCTTCGGGATCTCCACGGCTTCCACCGGCTCGCTCTCCGCGACAGCAGCTCCGGCCTCCTCGGCCGCACCGGACTCCGCCGCCGGAGCCGCGGCCGCGACCTCCTCGGTCACGGCCTCGCCCTTACGACGAAAAAACCGATCAAAAACGCCCATGTCTACTCCCGTAACGTTACGCGTGTGAGTGAAGTTCCGCGGTGACCGAACCGGTCCGCGCCGGGCGTGCGCACGGCGTGCGCCCGGCCGGAACCTCGCCAGGGCAACGACCCCTCTGCGACCCCGTCACGTCGCTCGATCGGGTACATGGACGCGTCTTGACCGGGGGCTGAGAGACTGGGGCGGTGAGGAAAGCAGCCCCCGCCCCGCGGGTCATCGCCGTCGTCGGTCCCACCGCGGCAGGAAAGTCAGACCTGGGCGTAGCCCTGGCACGCCGGTTCGACGGCGAAGTCGTCAACGCAGACTCCATGCAGCTGTACCGGGGGATGGACATCGGCACCGCCAAGCTGACGGCCGAGGAGCGCGGCGGGGTCCCGCACCACCTCCTCGACATCTGGGACGTCACCGACACCGCCAACGTCGCCGAGTACCAGCGGCTGGCCCGCCTGGAGATCGACAAACTGCTCGCCGAGGGCCGCACCCCCGTCCTCGTCGGCGGATCCGGCCTGTACGTCCGGGGCGCCCTCGACGTGATGGAGTTCCCCGGCACCGATCCCGAGGTCCGCGCCCGGCTGGAGGAAGAGGTCACCCTGCGCGGTCCCGGCGCCCTGCACGCCCGCCTCGCCGCCGCCGACCCGGAGGCCGCCCGGGCCATCCTGCCCAGCAACGGCCGGCGCATCGTCCGCGCGCTGGAGGTCATCGAGATCACCGGCAAGCCGTTCACCGCGAACCTGCCCGTTCACGAGTCCGTCTACGACACCGTCCAGATCGGCGTCGACGTGGCCCGGCCCGAGCTCGACGAGCGGATCGCAGTGCGCGTCGACCGGATGTGGGAGGCCGGGCTGGTGGACGAGGTCCGCGCGCTGGAGGCCCGCGGGCTCCGGGACGGCATCACCGCCTCCCGCGCGCTGGGCTACCAGCAGGTGCTCGCCGCGCTCGCCGGCGAGTGCACCGAGGACGAGGCCCGGGCGGAGACGGTCCGGGCGACCAAGCGGTTCGCCCACCGCCAGGACTCCTGGTTCCGCCGTGATCCGCGGGTCCACTGGCTCAGCGGGGCCGTCGCAGACCGGGCGGAACTCCCCGGACTTGCCGCGTCGTTGGTCGAACGAGCGGTTACAGCCTGATCACGTGATGGCATCGGGAAGCCCCGGGCGCCCGTAGCAGGCCTGAGGGCGTGCCATCATCAAACTCCAGCGGGTGCGATCACCTGCGATGCATGGCGGCGTACTGAGTCCGAGTGGGGAGGGCGCGTGGCGATGGAGGCCGGCCCTCGCGACACCGGGCGGGACGACACCCGGCGGGAAGCGGATCCGATGCTTCTCGGCGGGACTGACGGGACCGCGGGCCTCGGGCTGCCCGCCGACCCCGCGCGGCTGACGCCCGACGGCCCGGACGCCCCGGACACCGCCGAGGCCGAGGCGGCCGCCGGACCCGAGTTCGAGGTCGAACTGCGACCCCAGCGCCGCCTGCGCGTGTGGCAGATCGCCCCCATCGTGATGCTCGCCGCCGCCGGTTCGCTGATGTTCGCCTTCCCCCTCGCCTTCGAGTTCGGCGACGGCGGAGCCGTGGTGGCCATGCTCGGCTTCCTCATCAGCTGCTGCGCCGGAGGCTGGGGGATGATGGCCGCCCGACGGGTCGGCTACACCTGGCCCGGCCTCCCGGCCCGGGGGAGCGGCCGCCGCCCCGACTGGCGCATGGCCGCGCTGTACGCCGTGGTCGCGCTGGTCGTCGTGGGCCTCGCCGTGTACCGGGTCGCCCGGCTCCGCTGACCCCGCCAGGTCGCCCGGCTCCGCCGACCGCCGCAGGGCCCCCGGTGATCGCCGTCGCAGCCCCGGTGATCCCCGCCGGGACCGGGTGATCGCCACCGGGCCCGGTGATCGCGGACGGGCCGCACGGCTGCTCTGAGCAGGGGCTCGGTACGATGGGCGGGTGACGCAGACCACCCTCCCCTTCCTCAAGGGCCACGGCACCGAGAACGACTTCGTGATCGTCCCGGACCCGGACAACGCCATCGAGCTGCCCGCGTCCGCCGTCGCGAAGCTCTGCGACCGGCGCGCCGGCATCGGCGGCGACGGCGTCCTCCACGTCGTCCGGTCCGCCGCGCACCCCGAGGCGGCGCACCTGGCCGACGAGGCGGAGTGGTTCATGGACTACCGCAACAGCGACGGCTCCATCGCCGAGATGTGCGGCAACGGCGTGCGCGTCTTCGCCCGCTACCTCCAGTACGCCGGTCACGTCGAGCCGGGTGACCTCGCCGTCGCCACGCGGGGCGGTGTCAAGTACGTGCACCTCGACAAGGGGGGCGACGTCACCGTCTCGATGGGCCGCGCAGCCTTCCCCGAGGGCGAGGTCACGGTCAGCGTCGGGGCGCGCAGCTGGCCCGCCCGCAACGTGAACATGGGGAACCCGCACGCGGTCGCGTTCGTCGACAGCCTCGACGACGCCGGGAACCTGTTCACCGCCCCGCCGTTCAGCCCGGCGTCCGCCTACCCGACGGGTGTCAACGTCGAATTCGTCGTCGACCGCGGCCCCCGGCACGTCGCCATGCGCGTCCACGAGCGCGGTTCCGGCGAGACGCGCTCCTGCGGCACCGGCGCCTGCGCCGTCGCCGTGGCCGCCATCCGCCGCGACGGCGCGGACCCCGCCACCACCGGCGAACCGGCCACGTACACCGTCGACCTCCCCGGCGGAACGCTCGTCATCACCGAACACCCCGACGGCCGGATCGACATGACCGGGCCGGCCGTGATCGTGGCCGCGGGCGCGTTCGACGAGGCCTGGCTCACCGAAACGGCTTTCTCCTGAAGCTTCCCTCTAATGGGTGATCCGTTTCACGCTGTGCGAGAGGTGGACTGCGCCACGTGGTGGGGTCGGTAACATCAGGCACCGGCCCTGAGGGCTCACCCCATGCCCACCACCGCCGGTCGAAGCCGCCGGAGGTGCCCATGAGTGCAGAGGCCACGAACCCCGAAGCACACCCCGAAGCGCGCCCTGAGCTCCGCAGACGGGGCCGGAGCAGGCTCGATCTGCGCCGGCTCGGGCGCGCGGCCCTGCTCGGGCCGACGTCCCGGGACCGGCTCCCCGACGCGATCGGCCACGTCGCCGAGGCTCATCGCGCCCATCATCCGGACGCCGATATGTCCATTCTGCGGCGTGCTTATCTCCTCGCCGAGAGCTCCCATCGCGGCCAGATGCGAAAAAGTGGTGAGCCGTACATCACACATCCGCTCGCCGTTACCCTGATCCTCGCCGAACTGGGCGCCGAGACGACCACCTTGACGGCCTCTCTGCTGCACGACACGGTCGAGGACACGGACGTGACCCTCGATCAGGTCCGGGCCGAGTTCGGCGACGAGGTCTGCTTCATCGTCGACGGCGTCACGAAGGTCGAGAAGATCGACTACGGCGCCGCTGCCGAGCCGGAGACCTTCCGCAAGATGCTCGTCGCCACCGGCAACGACGTCCGCGTGATGTCCATCAAACTCGCCGACCGGCTGCACAACATGCGCACCCTGGGCGTGATGCGCCCCGAGAAACAGGCGCGCATCGCCAAAGTCACGCGCGACGTCCTGATCCCGCTGGCCGAGCGGCTCGGCGTGCAGGCCCTCAAGACCGAACTGGAAGACCTCGTCTTCGCGATCCTGCACCCCGAGGAGTACGAGAGCACCCGCGCCCTCATCGCCGCCCACGCCGGCGAGAGCGACCCGCTGCCCGGCATCGCCGACTCCGTACGGAGCGTCCTGCGCGAGGCCGGCATCGCCGCCGAAGTACAGGTCAGGCCGCGGCACTTCGTATCCGTGCACCGGATCTCCCGCACCCGCGGCGAGCTGCGCGGCTCCGACTTCGGACGCATCCTCATCCTCGTCGGCGAGAACGCCGACTGCTACGCCGTCCTGGGCGAGCTCCACACCTGCTTCACCCCGGTGGTCTCGGAGTTCAAGGACTTCATCGCCACCCCCAAGTTCAACCTCTACCAGTCGCTCCACACCGCCGTGGCCACGCCCGAGGGCTACGTGGCCGAGGTCATCGTGCGCACCCGGCAGATGCACCGCGTCGCCGAGGCCGGCGTGGTCGCGCTCGGCAACCCCTACGCCACCGCGACCCCGGACGCCACCGCCGACCCGGACGAGGAGCGGGCCGACCCCACGCGGCCCGGCTGGCTCTCCCGGCTGCTCGACTGGCAGCAGTCCGCGCCCGACCCCGACACCTTCTGGACCGTGCTCCGCGCCGAGCTGGCACAGGACCGGGAGATCACCGTGTTCCGGGCCGACGGGGGCACGCTGGGCCTCCCGGCCGGGGCCAGCTGTGTCGACGCCGCGTACGCACAGCACGGCGAGGCGGCCCACGGCTGTATCGGCGCCCGCGTCAACGGGCGCCTCACCTCCCTGTCCTCGCCGCTGTCCGACGGGGACACCGTCCAGCTGCTGCTCGCGCAGGACACCTCCTCCGGACCCGCCGCCGAATGGCTGGACCACGCCAGGACACCCGCCGCCCGCATCGCGATCAGCAGCTGGCTCGATTCCCATCCCGACCGCGCCATGGCCACCACCACGGCCGCGCGGGCGCCGCTGTCGGTCATCGGAGCCCGGGGCGGCGGGGCCAACGCCGTCGCCGACCTGCCCGACGCCACCGTACGGCTGGCCGGGTGCTGCACCCCGGTCCCGCCGGACGCGGTGGCCGGCTTCCTGGTCCGCGGCGGAGCCGTCACCGTGCACCGCGTCCAGTGCGCGGCCGTGGCGCAGATGCGCGCCGTGGGCCGGACCTCCGTCGCCGTGCACTGGAGGGCCACGGCGGACTGCCGGGTCACCCTGCTCGCTGAATCGTTCGGCCGCCCCCACCTGCTCGCGGACCTGACCGAGGCCATCGCCCGCGAGGGCGTCGAGGTGGTCTCCGCGACCGTGGAACCGCCGGTCGAGGGCCGGGTCCGGCACACCTACACCCTCCAGCTGCCCGATGCGGCCGGACTCCCCGCTCTGATGCGCGCCATGCGGGACGTGCCGGGCGTGTACGACGTCAGCCGGGCGTAGGGGGCGGCCGCCGGAAGGTCCCGTTCGGGTGGACCCGTCGCGCGCCGTGCACGGCCCCGCGGCGGGCACTGGTAAGCGATGGTGGATGCAGCTCTCCTCGCCCCGCCTGCGCGCCGCCCTGCTCGCCGCGGCCTCCCTCACCCTCGTCGCCGCGGTACTGCCCCCGCCGAAGCCCCTGGGCATCGGCGACCGGCTCTTCCCCGAGCTCGGGAACCCCGGCTACGACGTGCTCTCGTACGACCTGTCCTTCACGTACAAGGACAACCTGACCCCGCTCGACGCGGTCACCGTCATCGACGCCCGGGCGCTGGAGCCGCTGGAGCGGATCAACCTGGACTTCACCCACGGCAAGGTGGCGTCCGCCGAGGTCAACGGGGAGCCCGCACGGTTCGAGAGCGTGGGGGAGGACCTCGTGCTGACCCCGCGGCACGCGGTCGCCGACGGCGGCGCGCTGCGCATCACCGTCCGGCACACCAGCGATCCGCGCGGCCGCGGGGACGGCGGCTGGGTGCCCACCGAGGACGGTCTGGCCATGGCCAACCAGGCGGACGCCGCCCACCGCGTGTTCCCCTGCAACGACCACCCCGCCGACAAGGCCCTCTTCACCTTCCGGATCAGCGCCCCCGGCGGGCTCACGGCCGTCGCCAACGGCCTCCAGGCGGGACCGGCCCGGCGCACGGGCGCCTCGACGACGTGGACGTACCGGACCCGGCACCCGATGGCCACCGAGCTGGCCCAGGTCTCCGTGGGCCGCTCCGCCGTCGTGCACGGGACCGGCCCGCACGGGCTGCCCCTGCGTGACGTGGTGCCCGCGGCCGACCGCCGGCGGCTCGACCCCTGGCTGAAGAAGACCGCCGGCCACATCGCGTGGATGGAGGAGCGGGTCGGCCGCTACCCCTTCGAGAACTACGGGGTGCTGATCGCCCGGGCCACCACCGGCTTCGAGCTGGAGACGCAGACCCTCTCGCTCTTCGAGAGCAGCCTGTTCTCCGGCGAGGGCTACCCCGACTGGTACGTCGAGGCGGTCATGGTCCACGAACTCGCCCACCAGTGGTTCGGCGACAGCGTGAGCCCCCGCACCTGGTCCGACCTGTGGCTCAACGAGGGACACGCCACCTGGTACGAAGCCCTGTACGCGGACGGGCTCGGCAAGTACTCCCTGGAGCGGCGCATGCGCGAGGCGTACCAGCGCTCCGACCAGTGGCGGGCGGCGGGCGGCCCCCCGGCCGCCCCGAAGGCGGCCGCGCCCGGCGAGAAGATCGGCCTGTTCCGGCCGGTGGTCTACGACGGCTCCGCGCTGATCCTCTACGCGCTGCGGCAGGAGATCGGCGCCGCCGCCTTCGACCGGATCGAACGGCGCTGGGTCGCGCAGTACCGGGACGGCATCGCCGGCACGGCGGACTTCGTACGCCTCGCCTCGCAGGAGGCGGGCCGTGACCTGGGGCCCTTCCTGGAGCCGTGGCTGTACGGAGCGAAGACCCCGCCCATGCCGGGGCACCCGGAGTGGAGCGCCCCGGCGGCGGACAAGGCCGCGCCCCGCAAGGCGGTGGCGGGCGAGGCGCCTGCGGGCAAGGCGGCTCCGGGCGAGGCGGCTGCGGGCAGGGCCGTGCCCGCCGGGAAAAGGGTGTGACCGCCGAGGAACGGGCATGTCACCATCGACGGGTCCGTTCGGGGAATCCCCGGACGGTGTGACACGTTGGACGAGACAGCTACCGTGTCCCCGCCGGACGTGACACTGCTATTCGAATCGACGTAAGGATCCAATGACCTCCTCTTCTTCCCCTTCCCAGGACGCGCGGGACGCATCCGACGTGCGTGACCCGCAGAGCTTCACCGAGAGCCTTCGGGCCGATGCCCTGATGGAAGAGGACGTCGCCTGGAGCCACGAGATCGACGGAGACCGGGACGGCGACCAGTTCGACCGATCCGAGCGCGCGGCTCTGCGCCGCGTGGCCGGCCTCTCCACCGAGCTCGAAGACGTCACCGAGGTCGAGTACCGACAGCTCCGCCTGGAGCGCGTCGTCCTCGTCGGTGTCTGGACCTCCGGCACGGTGCAGGACGCGGAGAACTCCCTCGCGGAGCTCGCCGCCCTCGCCGAGACGGCGGGTGCTCTCGTACTGGACGGCGTCATCCAGCGCCGCGACAAGCCGGACCCGGCGACCTTCATCGGCTCGGGCAAGGCCCGCGAGCTGCGTGACATCGTCATGGAGAGCGGCGCCGACACCGTCGTCTGCGACGGTGAGCTCAGCCCCGGTCAGCTCATCGCCCTCGAAGACGTCGTCAAGGTCAAGGTGGTCGACCGGACCGCACTGATCCTCGACATCTTCGCCCAGCACGCCAAGTCCCGAGAGGGCAAGGCGCAGGTGGCGCTCGCGCAGATGCAGTACATGCTGCCGCGACTGCGCGGCTGGGGTCAGTCGCTGTCCCGGCAGATGGGTGGCGGCGGCGGTGGCGGCATGGCCACCCGAGGCCCCGGTGAGACCAAGATCGAGACCGACCGGCGACGGATCCGCGAGAAGATGGCGAAGATGCGCCGGGAGATCGCGGACATGAAGACCGGCCGTGACATCAAGCGGCAGGAACGGCGCCGCAACAAGGTGCCCTCGGTCGCCATCGCCGGTTACACCAACGCGGGCAAGTCCTCGCTGCTCAACCGCCTCACGGGCGCGGGCGTCCTGGTGGAGAACGCCCTGTTCGCCACCCTCGACCCGACCGTGCGCCGGGCCGAGACGCCGAGCGGCCGGGTCTACACCCTGGCCGACACGGTCGGCTTCGTCCGGCACCTGCCCCACCACCTCGTCGAGGCGTTCCGCTCCACGATGGAGGAGGTCGGCGACTCCGACCTGATCCTGCACATCGTGGACGGCTCGCACCCGGCGCCGGAGGAGCAGCTGGCGGCGGTGCGCGAGGTCATCCGCGAGGTCGGCGCGGTCGACGTGCCCGAGATCGTGGTGATCAACAAGGCCGACGCCGCGGATCCGCTCGTGCTGCAGCGGCTGCTGCGCATCGAGCGGCACTCCATCGCCGTCTCGGCGCGGACGGGCATGGGCATCGAGGAACTCCTCGCGCTCATCGACTCCGAGCTGCCGCGGCCCGAGGTCGAGGTGGAGGCCCTGGTGCCGTACACGCGCGGCTCGCTCGTCGCCAAGGCGCATGCCGAGGGCGAGGTGATCTCCGAGGAGCACACCCCGGAGGGCACCCTGCTCAAGGTGCGCGTCCACCAGGAACTGGCGGCGGACCTGGCGCCGTACGCGCTGGCGAAGCAGTAGCCGAGCCGGTGCCCACCACCTGACGGTGAGAGCATGACGGCATGACGTTCGAGGGCCCCCTGCGGTGTGCAGGGGGCCCTCCGTCGTTCGCTCTCCGTCTTCTCCGCGGCGGGGCGGTACGGAGCGTCCTGCTGCTCCGCGGCGGGGCGGTACGGCAGCGGGGACTACTTGAACTTGCGGCTGACGGCGTCGAAGATGCCCTTCGCCTCCGGGCCCAGCCGCGGTCCGGCCAGCCATCCGGCCTTGGCCGGGCCGATCGAGGTGTTCGACACCAGCGCCGGCTTGCCGTTGGAGCCCGTCGCGACCCAGCCGCCACCGGAGGCACCGCCGGTCATCGTGCAGCCGATGCGGTACATCACCGGCTCGTTCGCCCTCAGGGTCAGCCGGCCCGGCCTGTCCGTGCACTGGAAGGCCTTCTGGCCGTCGAACGGGGCCGCCGCCGGGTAGCCCGTCGCCGTCAGGCTCGCGACCTTCGGCACGGCGGGGGCGGCGAACTCCACCGGCAGTGCCGAACCGACCGTCTCCTCGAGGGACTTGCCGCTGCCCTTCTCGGGCGTCACGTGCAGCACGGCGAAGTCGTACGGAGCACCCGCGCCGCCGGTCGGACCGCCGGTCGCGATCCACTGGTCGGAGGTCTGCGCCCAGTCGCTCCACCACACGCCGAACGGGGCCACCTGCTCGCGGGGCGCGCCCTTGAGCTGCGCCGACGGCTTGCCCGCGTTGTTGTAGGAGGGGACGAAGGCGATGTTGCGGTACCAGCCGCCCGCCTTGCCGGCGTGCACGCAGTGGCCCGCCGTCCAGACCAGGTTCGACTTGCCGGGGTGCGCGGGGTCCTTGACCACGGTCGCCGAGCAGACCATCGAGCCCTCGGGGCCGTCGAAGAAGACCTTGCCGGACTCCGGAACGCTCTGGTGGTAGGGCGCGTTGGCCGGCTTGGCCGCGACCGGCACCGGGGTCGGGTCGGTGACGCCCTGGTCCTTGCCCGCGTCCGGGTCGACCGACGGCCGCTGCGGCTGCTCGGCATCGCGCATGCGGTCCGGGTTCCAGAGGTCCTCGATGATCGGGTTGATGTAGTCCCCCGCCTCGCGGAGCCAGTCCTCCTGCTTCCAGTTCTTCCACTCACCCCCCTTCCACTTCTCCAGGTCGATGCCGCGTTCCTTGAGCTTTTCCTTGAGCTGGTCCGGGATCTTTATCCCGTCCGTGTTCGGCAGGCTCGCCGCCACGGTCGGCTTGGCGTCGCCGCCGGCCTCCCCGTCGCCGGGGCCGCAGGCAGCGGCGGTCAGCACGAGGGCGGCCGCGCACAGCGTCGCGGTGACCGGTCGGTTCGGTCGCATGTCGTTCGTCCCCCTGGAGGTTCGAGGCTTGAGTGGAGCCCCCCACTATGCCGCTGCCGCCTTGGACGACACAGCCCGGGTCAGCGGTTCCTTTTGCTCACATCTTGAGTACCAAGGATCTTGCGTCCACCCGTGATCCGTCGCCGTCACCGTCGTTGGTACGTACGGGGGATGGGGGGAGCGTCGGTGTCCGAAGGGCAATCCGTAAGCGCAGTCAGTGTGGGAGGAGCGACACTCGTGGCTTTCACCGAGCCGGCCGGGGCGGCGGCGGCCGCGACGCAGCCCCCGCCGCGAGCGACGCCCCAAGTGCCGCTGCAGGGCGCCCGCGCAGCAGGTCACGACGGCATCCTGCGCCGGCAGGCGCAGCGGGAGTCCGCCGCCCGGACCTATGCCCGGTCCCTGCCCATCGTCCCGGTGCGGGCCCGCGGACTGACCATCGAGGGGGCCGACGGCCGGCGTTACCTCGACTGTCTTTCCGGCGCCGGCACGCTCGCGCTCGGACACAACCATCCCGTGGTGCTGGAAGCCGTCCGCGGTGTCCTGGACTCGGGTGCGCCGCTCCACGTGCTGGACCTCGCGACACCGGTCAAGGACGCCTTCACCACCGAACTGTTCGCCAACCTGCCTCCGGCGCTGGCCGCCGACGCGCGGATCCAGTTCTGCGGGCCCGCCGGCACGGACGCCGTGGAAGCCGCCCTGAAACTGGTCCGCACCGCGACCGGGCGATCCGGACTGCTCGCCTTCACCGGGGCGTACCACGGCATGACCGCCGGAGCCCTGGAAGCCTCGGGAGGTGCTGCCGAGACCCGGGTGACCCGGCTTCCCTACCCGCAGGACTTCCGCTGCCCGTTCGGCGTCGGGGGCCCGGAGGGAGCCGAACTCGCCGCGCGCTGGACGGAGAACCTGCTCGACGACCCCAAGGGCGGGATCCCCCTCCCCGCGGGCCTGATCGTCGAACCCGTCCAGGGCGAGGGCGGGGTCAACCCCGCCCCGGACGGCTGGCTGCGCCGCATGCGCGAGATCACCGAGTCGAGGGAGATCCCCCTCATCGCCGACGAGGTGCAGACGGGCGTCGGGCGGACCGGGGCCTTCTGGGGCGTCGACCACGCCGGGGTGGTGCCCGACGTGATGGTCCTGTCCAAGGCCATCGGAGGCAGCCTGCCCCTCGCGGTGATCGTGTACCGGTCGGGCCTGGACGTATGGACCCCCGGCGCCCACGCCGGAACCTTCCGCGGCAACCAGCTCGCCATGGCCGCCGGCACCGCCACGCTCGCCTTCGTCCGCGAGAACCGGCTCGCGGAACGCGCCGCCGTCCTCGGCGACCGGATGCTGGCGGCCCTGCACGGTCTGGCTTCCGGCCACCCCTGCATCGGGGACGTCCGGGGCCGGGGCCTGATGATCGGCCTCGAACTCGTCGATCCCGATACCGGAGCCGCCGCACCGGCCCTCGCCGCGGCCGTCCGCCAGGAGTGCCTGGAGCGCGGCCTGATCGTCGAACTCGGCGGCCGCCACGGAGCCGTAGTACGCCTGCTCCCACCGCTGACCCTGACCGACGAGCAGGCCGCGGCGGTCCTCGACCGCCTGGCCGACGCCATCCCGGCCGCCACCCGCCGGACCCGCTGACCTGCCACCCGAGGACCCGCGATGCCCGAGCCGCACCAGTCCACCCCGACCACTCCCATCAGCACTCCCGTCACCCCGACGCCACCGATCCGGCCCAACCCCCTTCCGCGCACCCCGCCTTCCGCCGTCTCCCTGCCCGCCGCCCTCGAATGGCAGGCGCCCCCGCAGCCGCAGGCACGGCCGGAGCAGCCACAGACACAGCCGCAGCCCGACCCGGTCCGCACGGCCCTCCCGCGTCCCGAGCCCGCAGCCGCCGCCCCGGGGCAGCCGTCACCGGACCCCGGCCCCGCACCCGCGGCGGCCGCCACCAGCCCCGTACGGGACCCTGCTCCGCCGCGGCCGGCGCCCGGGCCCGTCCCGGTCACCGGCACACCGGCATCGCCGGGCCCCACCACGCCGTGGGGCACGGAGCACGTTCAGGCGGCGGATCCGGATCCCGGCCCGGCCGACCCCCACATCCCCTCGGCCGATCCGGCCCCCGGACACCGCTCCGATGCCGCCGCCCCCACCGACGGGCACACCACCGAGCACCCCCCGGGCCAGGAGACCGCACCCGGCGCACGGTCCCCGCAGTCCGGCGCGGCCGACGCCGGGGCGACCGCCACCGTGCCCCGCCAGAAGGACGGCACCCCCAGAGCGCGCACCGGCCGGCCGGGCTTCATCCGACCGGAGCCGATCGCCGCCCCCGACCCGCTGGACGACCCCGACCCGGCCCGCGCCGCCGAGGCCGCGGCGGTGGAGAACCTGCTCCGGTGCTGGGTCCGCGAATCCGGACTCCACCGCCCCGACGGCCCCACCGGGAGCCCGCTGCGCATCCCCCTTCCCGCGTCCGGCACCGCCGTGCTGGTCGGCGTACGCCACTGGTCCCACGCGGGCTGGCACCGCTTCGGCCCCGCCCGCCTCGAAGGCACGGCCCCCACCGCGCCCTGCCTGGACGCCGTCACCCTTGCCGCACTCATCGCCCGCGAGGGCGCGGGCGACGGCCGCGGCAGGGCCGATCTCGTCGGCCGGGTCGCCGACTCGGTGCGCCGTACCACCGAGTTCATCGCCGACCGGCGAGAGCGCCCCATCGCCCCGGCCCCCGCCTGCGCGGACCGCTTCCTCACCGCCGAACAGTCGCTCCTGCTCGGTCACCCCCTCCAGCCCGACCCGAAGAGCCGTGAAGGACTCTCCGAGACCGAAGCCCGTCGTTACTCACCCGAGCTCCACGGCTCCTTCCCCCTGCACTGGTTCGCGGTCGCCCCTTCCGCGCTCGCCACCGAATCCGCCTGGACCGAGCGCGGCCGCCCCGTCTCCGCACCGCAACTCCTCGGCCGGCTCGCCCCCGGACTCCCGCTGCCCGATGGCACCACCCCCCTCCCCCTGCACCCCTGGCAGGCCCGAGACCTCCTCCAACGCCCCTCCGTCACCGCCCTCTGCGACGCAGGACTCCTGCACGACCTGGGCCCGCACGGCGAGGCCTGGTACCCGACCTCTTCCGTCCGCACCGTCCACCGGCCCGGCGTCCCCGCGATGCTCAAGCTCTCCCTGGGCCTGCGCATCACCAACTCCCGCCGCGAGAACCTCCGCAAGGAACTCCACCGCGGCGTCGAGGTGCACCGGCTGCTCCGCACCGGCCTCGCCGAGCAGTGGCAGGCGGCCCACCCCGGCTTCGACATCGTCCGCGACCCGGCCTGGGTGGCCGTGGACGCTCCGGACGGCACCCCCGTCCCCGGCCTCGACGCCCTGCTCCGTCACAACCCCTTCCGCTCGGGCGACGACGCCGTCTGCATCGCCGCGCTCACCTCCCCCCGCCCATGGCCCGGCCGGACCACCATGAGCTCCCGTCTCGCCGAGATCGTCACCGGTCTCGCCTCCGCCACCGGACACACCACCTCAGCCGTCGCCGCCGAGTGGTTCCTGCGCTACCTCGACCACGTGGTCCTTCCGGTCCTCGCCTTCGACGCCCTCGCCGGCATCGCCCTCGAAGCGCACCAGCAGAACACGCTGGTCCTCCTCGACCCGGCCGGCTGGCCGGCCGGCGGCCGTTACCGCGACAACCAGGGCTACTACTTCCGCGCATCCCGCCGCGCGGAACTGGAGCAGAGGCTCCCCGGCATCGGCAGCCGTAGCGACACCTTCGTCTCCGACTCCGTGACCGACGAGCGCTTCGCCTACTACCTCGGCATCAACAACGTGCTCGGCCTGATCGGTGCCTTCGGCTCCCAGCGCCTCGCCGACGAGCGCGTCCTCCTCGCCGCCTTCCGCCGCTTCCTCGCCAAGGCCGCGGGCCTCGGCCCGCTCCCCACCCGGCTGCTCGACTCGCCCACCCTGCGCTGCAAGGCGAACCTGCTCACCCGCCTGGGCGGCCTCGACGAGCTGGTCGGCCCCGTCGACACCCAGTCCGTCTACGTCACCATCACCAACCCCCTTCACGATTGACGCGTCGGCGCCCGACGCGGAGGAGATCCCCCGATGCGCCTCACGGACACCGCCGCCGTTTCAGCCGGACCCCGTCCCAACGCCCCGGACGACGCCGCTGCCTTCGACGCCCTCGGCCTCGTGCAGCCCACCGCCGGGACACGTCTCAACGCCGACCTGCTGCCCCTGCTCGCCGAGGCCGACCTGCTGGATTCCCCGGCCACCTGGGGCAGCGTCACCACCCGGGCCGGAGTTTTCCGCCTCGAACCCGTACGGCCGGGCCGAGACCTGCAACTCCTCACCCGCTGGATGAACGACCCCGAGGTGGCCGCCTACTGGGAACTCGACGGGCCCGCCGAGATCACCGCTGCCCACCTGCGGTCCCAGCTCGACGGCGACGGCGAGAGCATCCCCTGCCTCGGCCTCCTCGACGGCACACCGATGAGCTACTGGGAGATCTACCGGGCCGACCTCGACCCGCTCTCCCGGCACTACCCGGCGCGCCCCCACGACACGGGTATCCACCTGCTCATCGGAGACGGCACGAACCGCGGCCGCGGGCTGGGCACGGCTCTGCTCCGCGCCGTCGCCGACCTGGTCCTCGGCAACCGTCCCCGCTGCACACGCGTCGTCGCGGAACCGGACATCCGCAACACCCCCTCCGTCTCGGCCTTCCTCAGCTCAGGCTTCCGCTGCCATGCGGAAATCGACCTCCCCGAGAAGCGCGCCGCCCTGATGGTCCGGGAGCGGGCCCTGCGCAATCTCCTCTGATCGCCGCACCCGCACGCCCCGACCGTCGTCGTCGCTCGCACCTCTCCCTTCGAAAACTCTGCGCCGCGCAGCAAAGTTCCCGATCTTCGAGGAGTCTCGTGCCGAACTTCCCAGCAGCCCCCGACCCGACGGATCCCGTCCTGCCGCCGTCGCCGCAGCACCTCTGCACGCCGCCCGAACTCACCCTGCCGACCTGGGACTTCGCCGCCCGCCGGCTCCTCGCCAAGATGCTCGCCGAATTCGCCTACGAGGAGATCATCCGCCCCGTTCCCGCCCCGGCTGCCGCCGGAGACGCCTGGACCCTGACCCTCGACGACGGCAGCAGCCTCGGCTTCCGGGCCCGCCGCCGCGTGTACGGCAGCTGGCACGTCGCACCGGACACCATCACGCTCACGCCGCCCCCACCCGCACCGGCCACCCCGACCTCCTTCGGGGACCCGTACGACTTCCTCGTCCGCGCCCGCACCCTCCTCGGCCTCGACGGAGCCACCCTCGGCCACCTCGTCCGCGAGCTCAGCACCACCCTCGCCGCCGACGCCCGGCTCGACCACACCGCCCTCACCGCCGACGTTCTCGCCGACCTGGACTACGCAGCCCTCGAAGGCCACCAGACCGGCCACCCCTGGCTCGTCCTCAACAAGGGCCGGATCGGACTGTCCGCCTCCGACACCACGGCCTGGGCCCCCGAGGCCCGCACCCGCCAGTGCCTGCCCTGGCTCGCCGCCCACACCTCGCTGGCCACCTACCGCGGCACCGCCGGCCTGCAGGACCCTGCCCGGCTCTACTCCGCCGAGCTCGACCCGGCCACCCGCGCGGCCTTCGACCAGACCCTCCGCGACCGCGGCGTTGACCCGCTGCACTACCTCTACTTCCCCGTGCACCCCTGGCAGTGGGACGAGGTCGTCGTCCCCCTCTTCGCTCCGGCGCTCGCCTCGGGAGACCTCGTCCCGCTCCCCGCCGATCCGGACGTCCGCCTGCCCCAGCAGTCGATCCGTACCTTCCTCAACCTCAGCCGCCCGGACCGGCACAGCGTCAAGCTCCCACTCTCCGTCTTCAACACCATGGTCTGGCGCGGGCTGCCCTCCGACCTCGCCCTCGCGGCCCCCGCCGTCACCGCCTGGATCCACTCCCTCCGCGACGACGACCCCTTCCTGCGCGACGAATGCCGGGTCGTCCTGCTCGGGGAGGTCGCCTCCGTCACCGTCCGCCACCCCGTGTACGACCGGCTCCCCGAGGTCCCGTACCAGTACAAGGAACTCCTCGGCGCGATCTGGCGCGAGCCCCTCACCGGTCTCCTGGAGGCGGGGGAACGTGCCCGCACCCTCGCCTCACTGCTCCACACAGACCCCCGCGGCCGGTCCTTCACCGCCGAACTGGTCGCCCGCTCCGGCCTGACACCCACCGTCTGGCTCCAGCGGCTCTTCGCGGCCGTCCTGCCCCCACTGCTCCACTTCCTGTACCGCTACGGCACCGTCTTCTCGCCGCACGGCGAGAACGTCGTCGTGATCTTCGACGAGCACGACGTCCCGGTCCGGCTGGCGGTCAAGGACTTCGTGGACGACGTCAACATCACTGACGAGCCGCTGCCGGAGCTGGCCTCCGTGCCCGACGAGGTCCGGGCCGTCCTCCTCACCGAGCCCGCCGACTTCCTGCCGCAGTTCATCCACTCCGGACTGTTCATCGGAGTCTTCCGCTATCTGTCGGCCCTGTGCGAGGCCCGCCTCGACGTCCCGGAGGGCGATTTCTGGTCGCTCGTGAGGGCCGAGATCATGCGCCACCAGGCGCGCTTCCCCGAGCTCAAGGAGCGCTACGAGCTCTTCGACCTGCTCGGCGAGCGCATCGCGCGGCTGTGCCTGAACAGGAACCGGCTCTACGAGGACGGCTACCGCGACCGCCCCGATCGCCCGCACGCCGTGCAGTACGGCACCGTGCCCAACCCCCTCCACCGGCCATGAATCCCCGTCGGTGTGCGCCCGCTGTCAGCGGGGCCCCGTAGGGTTGGCAGTGCTATGACGAAGCCCTCCCTCCCCGACCTGCTGCACGCCGCCGTCTCCGCCGTCGGCGGTACGGAGCGCCCCGGCCAGGTGGCCATGGCCGAAGCCGTCGCCGAAGCGATCGACGACAACTCCCACCGGCTCATCCAGGCGGGAACCGGCACCGGTAAGTCCCTCGGCTACCTGGTGCCGGCCCTCGCCCACGGCGAGCGCGTGGTCGTGGCCACCGCGACCCTCGCCCTCCAGCGGCAGCTCGTCGAGCGTGACCTGCCCCGGACGGTGGAGGCCCTGCACCCGCAGCTGCGCCGCCGGCCCCAGTTCGCCATGCTCAAGGGCCGGTCGAACTACCTCTGCCTGCACCGCCTGCACGAGGGCGCCCCGCAGGACGAGGAGGAAGGCCTCTTCGACCAGTTCGAGGCGGCCACCCCCACGAGCAAGCTCGGGCAGGACCTGCTCCGCCTGCGCGACTGGGCCGACGAGACGGAGACCGGCGACCGCGACGACCTGACGCCGGGCGTGTCCGACAAGGCCTGGTCGCAGATCTCCGTCTCCTCCCGAGAGTGCCTGGGCGCGACGAAGTGCGCGTACGGAGCCGAGTGCTTCGCCGAGGCGGCGCGCGAGCGGGCCAAGCTCGCGGACGTTGTCGTCACCAACCACGCGCTGCTCGCCATCGACGCCATCGAGGGCGCTCCGGTGCTGCCGCAGCACGAGGTGCTGATCGTGGACGAGGCCCACGAGCTGGTCTCCAGGGTGACCGGGGTCGCCACCGGCGAACTGACCCCCGGCCAGGTCAACCGGGCAGTGAAGCGCTCCGCCAAGCTGGTCGACGAGAAGATCGCGGACGCCCTGCAGACCGCCTCCGAAACCTTCGAACGCGTCATGGAGCTGGCGCTCCCGGGCCGCCTGGAGGAGATCCCCGAGGACCTCGGCTACGCCCTGATGTCCCTGCGGGACGCCTCACGCAATGTGATCTCGGCGATCGGGGCCACCCGGGACAAGTCCGTCCACGACGAGGACGCGGTTCGCAAGCAGGCCCTGGCGGCGGTGGAGAACGTCCACTCGGTGGCGGAGCGGATCACGAACGGCTCCGAGTACGACGTCGTCTGGTACGAGCGCCACGACCGCTTCGGCGCCAGCCTCCGTGTCGCCCCGCTGTCGGTGTCGGGTCTGCTGCGCGAGAAGCTCTTCGAGGACCGTTCGGTGGTGCTCACCTCCGCCACGTTGAAGATCGGCGGCGACTTCAACGGCGTCGCCGCGTCCCTGGGGCTGTCCCCGGAGGGCGTCGAAGGGGACGACGTGCCCCTGTGGAAGGGCCTGGACGTCGGCTCGCCCTTCGACTACCCGAAGCAGGGCATCCTCTACGTCGCCAAGCACCTGGCCACGCCGGGCCGGGAAGGCACCCGCGGCGACATGATGGACGAGCTCGCCGAGCTGATCGAGGCGGCGGGCGGCCGCACCCTCGGGCTGTTCTCCTCCATGCGCGGTGCCAAGGCGGCCGCCGAGGAGCTGCGCGGCCGGCTCGACCATCCGATCCTGCTCCAGGGCGAGGAGACGCTCGGCGAGCTGATCAAGACCTTTGCCGCCGACCCGAAGACCTGCCTGTTCGGGACGCTCTCGCTGTGGCAGGGCGTGGACGTGCCAGGCCCCAGCTGCCAGCTGGTGATCATGGACCGGATCCCCTTCCCGCGCCCAGACGACCCGCTGATGAGCGCCCGCCAGAAGTCGGTGGAGGAGCACGGGGGCAACGGGTTCATGGCCGTAGCCGCCACGCACGCCGCCCTGCTGATGGCCCAGGGCGCGGGCCGGCTCGTACGGGCCTCGGGTGACCGGGGCGTCGTCGCGGTCCTGGATCCCCGCCTGGCCACGGCCCGGTACGGGAGCTTCCTGCGGGCCACGCTGCCGGACTTCTGGTACACCAACGACCGCAACCAGGTCCGCCGCTCGCTGGCCGCGATCGACGCCGCCGCCCAGGCGGACGGCAAGTAGGTCCTCGGAAGCAGAGGCGATCGGCCGCCGGGAACAGAACAACCCCCGGGACCGGCGCAGTGGGTCCCGGGGGCTGGCTAGGGAGGGGCGGGGTCAGACGCGGCGCAGGACTGCGACGACCTTGCCGAGGATGGTCGCCTCGTCGCCGGGGATCGGCTGGTAGGCGGCGTTGTGCGGGAGGAGCCAGACGTGGCCGTCCTCGCGCTTGAAGCGCTTGACGGTGGCTTCGCCGTCCAGCATCGCGGCGACGATGTCGCCGTTCTCCGCGACGGGCTGGCGACGGACCGTGACCCAGTCGCCGTCGCAGATGGCGGCCTCGATCATCGAGTCGCCGACGACCTTGAGAACGAAGAGCTCCCCGTCGCCGACGAGCTGGCGAGGGAGCGGGAAGACGTCCTCCACCGACTCCTCGGCGAGGATCGGGCCGCCGGCCGCGATCCGGCCGACCAGGGGAACGTAGGAGGCCGCGGGCTTGCCGGTGGTGTCCGTGGGCTGCGAGCTGGGCTGGTCCGAGCCGCGCACCTCGTAGGCCCGGGGCCGGTGCGGGTCGCGGCGGAGGAAGCCCTTGCGCTCCAGGGCCATCAGCTGGTGCGCCACCGACGACGTGCTGGACAGGCCGACGGCCTGGCCGATCTCGCGCATCGACGGCGGGTAACCCCGGCGCTGCACGGAGTCGCGAATGACCTCGATGACCCTCCGCTGCCGGTCCGTGAGCCCGGAGCTGTCGGCGCGGATGCCTGGAGGTCGACCTGGCAGCGAGCGCGCGGGACGTACGGCGGCGTCCGCATCCGGATTCAGGTTTGCGTCGTTCATGGCATGCACCGGCTCGAGTCGGCTCTGGGAGCGGTTCTGGGCAGTGATGGCGGCGGCACTGTCTGCGGTGGTGGTCACGTCGGCCCCTCTCGAAATGTTCTCCCTAGCTGGACAACGGTAGTTGCTTTCGAAAGGTTGCGCCAAACACACGTTCGAGTGAAAAATCGGAGATCGCCCTGCGTGGGTAAAACGCGGGGTGTATAGGAGACGGATCGACGAACGCGGGTTCGGTCCGGCTTCCGTTGCTTACGGTACCCTTCCCGGTCGGGTCGCGGCCGTGCGGCCCCTGTGCCCAGTGTGGCACCGGGAGGGCTCGTATCCGGCTATCGGACGCTGCGACACGCAGAGGCGTCCAAATCCACCGCAACCCAAGATCTAGTGGTTGGATGAGCGCGGCCACCCAGAAGTTGTGGTCCCTGGGTCCGCTGAGACCTCCGGGATCGCATATGCTTGTGGCTGCTCCGCGAGCCCCCGACAGAGTCCGTCTCTGTCGTTCAGCGACTCCGTGGGGTGATTCAGTCGTGCCAAGAAGGAGGGTGAGGGAACCATGCACTGCCCCTTCTGCAGGCACCCCGACAGCCGCGTCGTCGACAGCCGCACCACGGACGACGGCACGTCGATCCGCCGGCGCCGTCAGTGCCCCGACTGCTCCCGTCGCTTCACGACGGTGGAGACGGCCTCGCTGATGGTGATCAAGCGCAGCGGGGTGACCGAACCCTTCAGCCGTACCAAGGTCATCTCCGGCGTGCGCAAGGCGTGCCAGGGGCGGCCGGTCACCGAGGACGCCCTCGCCAAGCTCGGCCAGCGGGTCGAGGAGGCGGTGCGCGCCACCGGGAGCGCCGAGCTGACCACCCACGACGTGGGTCTGGCCATACTCGGCCCGTTGCAGGAGCTCGACCTGGTCGCGTACCTGCGGTTCGCGTCCGTCTACAAAGCGTTCGACACCCTCGAGGACTTCGAGACCGCCATCGCGGAACTCCGCGAACGGCGGCCTCGCCCTGAAGAGTGCGAGCACGGCGGGACCGGTTCGGTCCCCGTGCCCGCCTCCGCCGCCGACTGACCGGGCTGCCCGCGGCTCGGTACTCGTACACCGGGTCGCGGCCGGTCGGCCGCGCGAAGAGACGTAGATACAGAGACACAGCATTGTGCCGCGGAATATCGCTGGCACTTTAGGGCGTTTTTGCCCGCATATGGGAGGCAGCGGCATGACAGAGACGGCGAGCAGCTCGGCACGTGGTTCCCGCGCCAAGGGAACCAAGGCTGCCAAGGGCGGCCTGCGTATCGAGCGCATCCACACCACCCCCGGCGTGCACCCTTACGACGAGGTGAACTGGGAACGCCGTGACGTCGTCATGACCAACTGGCGCGACGGCTCGGTCAACTTCGAGCAGCGCGGCGTCGAGTTCCCCGACTTCTGGTCGGTGAACGCGGTCAACATCGTCACCAGCAAGTACTTCCGCGGCGCGGTCGGCACCCCGCAGCGCGAGACCGGTCTGAAGCAGCTGATCGACCGGATCGTGAAGACGTACACGAAGGCCGGCGAGGACCACGACTACTTCTCGTCGCCCGCCGACGTGGAGATCTTCGAGCACGAGCTGACCTACGCCCTCCTGCACCAGATCTTCAGCTTCAACTCCCCGGTGTGGTTCAACGTCGGCACGCCCCAGCCGCAGCAGGTCTCCGCCTGCTTCATCCTGTCCGTCGACGACTCCATGGAGTCGATCCTCGACTGGTACAAGGAAGAGGGCATGATCTTCAAGGGCGGCTCCGGCGCCGGCCTGAACCTCTCCCGCATCCGCTCCTCCAAGGAGCTCCTCTCCTCCGGCGGCAACGCCTCCGGCCCGGTCTCCTTCATGCGCGGCGCCGACGCGTCCGCGGGAACGATCAAGTCGGGCGGCGCCACCCGCCGCGCGGCCAAGATGGTCGTCCTGGACGTGGACCACCCGGACGTCGAGGCCTTCATCGAGACCAAGGTGAAGGAGGAGGAGAAGATCCGCGCCCTGCGCGACGCGGGCTTCGACATGGACCTGGGCGGCGAGGACATCACGTCCGTCCAGTACCAGAACGCCAACAACTCCGTCCGCGTGAACGACGAGTTCATGACGGCCGTCGAGAACGGCACCGAGTTCGGCCTGCGGGCCCGTATGACCGGCGAGGTCATCGAAACGGTCGACGCCAAGGCGCTCTTCCGCAAGCTCGCCGAGGCCGCGTGGGCCTGCGCCGACCCGGGCATCCAGTACGACGGTGTGATCAACAACTGGCACACCTGCCCCGAGTCCGGCCGCATCACCGCGTCCAACCCGTGCAGCGAGTACATGCACCTGGACAACACGTCCTGCAACCTCGCCTCGCTCAACCTCATGAAGTTCCTGAACGACGACGGCAAGGGCAACCAGTCCTTCGACGCCGAGCGCTTCGCCAAGGTCGTCGAGCTCGTCATCACCGCGATGGACATCTCCATCTGCTTCGCGGACTTCCCCACGCAGAAGATCGGCGAGAACACCCGCGCCTTCCGCCAGCTGGGCATCGGCTACGCCAACCTCGGCGCCCTGCTGATGGCCACCGGCCACGCGTACGACTCCGACGGCGGCCGCACCCTCGCCGCCTCGATCACCTCGCTGATGACCGGCACCGCCTACAAGCGCTCCGCGGAGCTGGCCGCCATCGTCGGCCCGTACGACGGCTACGCCCGCAACGCCGAGGCGCACAACCGCGTCATGAAGCAGCACGCCGACGCCAACGCCGTCGCCCCGCGTACCGAGGACCTGGACAACTCGATCTGGGCCGCGGCCACCGAGGCCTGGCAGGACGTCCTCCGTCTCGGCGAGAAGAACGGCTTCCGCAACTCCCAGGCCTCCGTCCTCGCGCCGACCGGCACCATCGGTCTCGCGATGTCCTGCGACACCACCGGTGTCGAGCCGGACCTGGCCCTGGTCAAGTTCAAGAAGCTCGTCGGCGGCGGCTCGATGCAGATCGTCAACGGCACCGTCCCGCAGGCCCTGCGCCGCATGGGCTACCAGGAGGAGCAGATCGAGGCGATCGTCGCCCACATCGCCGAGCACGGCAATGTCGTCGACGCCCCCGGTCTGAAGACCGAGCACTACGAGGTCTTCGACTGCGCCATGGGTGAGCGCT
Source organism: Streptomyces sp. NRRL S-378 (assembly GCF_000720645.1). Taxonomy (NCBI): domain Bacteria; kingdom Bacillati; phylum Actinomycetota; class Actinomycetes; order Kitasatosporales; family Streptomycetaceae; genus Streptomyces; species Streptomyces sp. NRRL S-378. The sequence goes on along the minus strand of NZ_JOBX01000025.1, from coordinate 9,583 downwards.
CCATCTCCCCGATGGGTCACGTCCGCATGATGGCCGCGATCCAGCCCTGGATCTCCGGCGCGATCTCGAAGACGGTCAACATGCCGGAGTCGGCGACCGTCGAGGAGATCGAGGAGATCTACTTCGAGGCGTGGAAGCTCGGCGTCAAGGCGCTCGCGATCTACCGCGACAACTGCAAGGTCGGCCAGCCCCTCTCCGCCAAGAAGAAGGAGGAGGAGAAGGAGGAGGTCACCGCCAAGACGGAGGAGACCATCCGCGCCGCCGTCGAGAAGGTCATCGAGTACCGCCCCGTCCGCAAGCGCCTCCCGAAGGGCCGCCCGGGCATCACCACCTCCTTCACGGTGGGCGGCGCCGAGGGCTACATGACCGCGAACTCCTACCCGGACGACGGTCTGGGCGAGGTCTTCCTGAAGATGTCCAAGCAGGGCTCGACCCTCGCGGGCATGATGGACGCCTTCTCGATCGCCGTCTCGGTCGGCCTCCAGTACGGCGTGCCGCTGGAGACCTACGTCTCGAAGTTCACGAACATGCGCTTCGAGCCGGCCGGCATGACGGACGACCCGGACGTGCGGATGGCGCAGTCGATCGTCGACTACATCTTCCGTCGCCTGGCGCTGGACTTCCTGCCCTTCGAGACCCGCTCGGCCCTCGGCATCCACACCGCCGAGGAGCGTCAGCGCCACCTGGAGACCGGCTCCTACGAGCCGCTCGAGGAGGAGGTGGACACCGAGGCGCTGGCCCAGTCGGCCCCGCTCGCCGCGGTGCCGTCGGCGCCGAAGCCGGCCCCGGCCGCCGTCCCGGCCCCGGACCGGAAGACGGCCCACAGCAGCGCCGAACTGGTCGAGATGCAGCTCGGTGTCTCCGCGGACGCCCCGCTCTGCTTCTCCTGCGGTACGAAGATGCAGCGCGCCGGCTCCTGCTACATCTGCGAGGGCTGCGGCTCCACCAGCGGCTGCAGCTGACACCGGGCGGAGCAGTCCGCGCGGCTGGCTGATCCACGGTTCACGAAGGGGACCGGCCCATGGCCGGTCCCCTTCGCGCGTTCGCCGTCAGTGGGGGAAACGGCGGGCGGGGCGGGTGACGAGATCCTCACGGAACTCCGCGATCCGGGAGTGGACCTGCCGCATCAGGTGGGTGTCCTCGATGAGGTCCAGGTAGAGGCAGCGCGCGGCGAGGCCCGGCAGGTCGAAGGCGAAGCACAGTGACATCAGGGGGTTCACGAAGAGTTCGCCGCCACTGGTGCGGGCGGTGAACCGGACATCGCCGAAGGCCCCCCGGACGGCCGCGGCGATCGACCCGTTGACGATGCTGGGCCGCTCCGGGGTCCTGTCCTGGGCGTGGGCCACAGCGTCGAGGTAGAGCGCGCCCTCGCGGGTGGCGCGCGGTACGGAGAACGCGCCGAGGTAGGCGCCCTCGCGCTCCAGCGCGGCGATGTTCTCCAGCACCAGGGCGTGGCTGACCCCGTGGTAGGCGTCCACGCCGAAGCCGACCGACACGACGAGGCGCTCCGGTACGTCGTCCAGCGCGGCCAGCGCCGCGACGCTGGTCATGTCCTCCTCCGGGGTGCCGAGGCCCGCTTCGTCACCCCGCATCAGGATGTCGGTGCCGCCGTCGGCCAGGACGATCGCGTCGATGCGGTGGAGGTCCACCAGGGCGCGGTAGGCGGCGCGCAGCGGCTGCACCCCGGTCCGCGGGAAGGCGTAGACGGTGGAGGGGTAGCCGTGCGTCCTCAGCCACTGGGCCAGCGTCCGCTCCGGGAAATAGGCCTGGTGGGGTGCGGTCTCCGGCGTGACGGCGGCGACGTCGGGGGCCGCCCAGGCTTCCGGGGGCAGTCCCGCGAGGTGGCTGAAGGAGAGGTTCGCCAGGTGGACCTCCTTGCCCTGGTGCAGGAGGGAGAGGGCGACAGGAAGGCCGGCGTAGATGTCGAAACCGCCGCCCGCGCCCGCCACGAGGATGCGTTCGGCACCGTCGAGGCGGGCGAAGAGCGGGTTGGTGTGCAGGGCGGTCATGGCGATCATTGTGCGGGGCGCGGACGTGCCCCCGCCCGGGATTTCCGGGTCGTGCGAGGAACGAACGCAGCGGGGGGACAGGGGAGATGGGGTTCATGTGGAGTGGTGACGACCTGGACCTGGACGCCTACCTGGAGCGGATCGGCCTTCGGGAGGTTTCCGGGGCTCCGGGGGAACTCCGGGCGGACCTCGCCACGTTGTACGCAGTGCACCGGGCCCATACCGCCGCCATCACCTTCGAGAGCCTGGACGTCCTGCTCGGCCGCCCCGTCGCGCTGGACGTCAGGTCGCTCGAGGAGAAGCTCGTGCACGGCCGCCGAGGCGGATACTGCTACGAGCAGAACTCGCTGCTGGCCGCCGCCCTGGAGCGGATCGGCTACGAGGTCACCGGGCGCGGTGCCCGCAACCGCACCCGCGGGGACTCCCTGCTCGCGGTGACCCATGCGGTCCTCGTCGTCACGGTCGACGGCGAGGAGTGGCTGTGCGATGCCGGGTTCGGCCACCAGGGGCCCCGCGAGCCGGTTCCGCTGGGATGTCCCGGTGCCGACGTGGAGCAGGGGAGGTGGACGTACCGCATCCGCGCGGAGGAGGACGGGGTCCTCGTGCTGTGCCTCCTGCGCGGCGACACCTGGCGGGACCTGTACGCCTTCTCCCCGCAGCGGTACCACCCCGTCGACTACGTCGTGCTCAACCACTACAGCTCCGGCCACCCCCACTCCTCCTTCGTCGGCCGGGTCATCGTCCAGCGCCCGGGCGACGACGTCCGCCGGGCGCTCGTGGGGCGGGAACTGGCCCTGCTGCACCCCGACGGGAGGACCGAGCGGCGGCTCGTCGCCCCGCACGAGCTCCTCACCGTGCTCGACCAGGAGTTCGGTCTTCGGCTGCCTGATCGGGAAGCGGAAGAACTGGTGGGGATGTACCTCGCCGGGGACTGACCGGGGCCGCGCCCGGCCCGTACGATGGCGCAGTGCTGGTCAAGTGGATTCGCTGCACGGTGACGGACCGACGCGGGTTCGAGCGGGGGCAGCGAAAATGGGCGGGGCTGCCGGGCGAGCCGGGATTCCGGGGGCAGGGCGGCGGCTGGAGCAGAGGCCGGCAGGGGGTCGCGCATGTCTTCGCGTTCTGGGAGAGCCGTTCCTTCTACGACTCCTTCATGGCGCGCTCGCACGACAGACTGGCCGCCGCGCAGCACGGCACCTACACCGACCGGCGCGTCACGCTCTTCGACCACCGCTTCGACGTGAAGACCGGCTTCGAGCCGCGCTTCACCGATGCCGACGTCGTCCGGGTCGCGCACACCCGGGTCCGGGAGGGCAGGGTCGACCACTTCGCCCTCATGCAGGAGAAGGTGTGGAACCCGGCCATGGCGGGTTCGCCCGGCATGGTCCGGGGCCTCTTCGGGGAGGCGCCGGGCCGTGAGTTCCTGGTCCTCTCCATGTGGCACGCCGCCGCCGAGCACGGCAAGTACCGGCAGGAGCGGGTCGAGCGGCTTTCCCTGCGCGCCCAGATCCAGGCCGACGTCGAAGCCCTCACCGGTGACGTCGTCGACCTGGAACCGTCCTGGACGGTGTGACCGTACGACAAGCACCAGGCCGACCGGCGTGCCCGGTCGGCCGGCCCGGCCGTGGCCGAATAGGGTCGGGGGATGGTTCGACCACGGCGCATCGTCCTTGTCCGACACGGGGAATCGGAGGGAAACGCCGACGACACGGTGTACGAGAGGGAACCCGACCACGCCCTGCGGCTGACCCGGAAGGGCCGCGAGCAGGCCGCGGCGGCCGGAGTCCGGCTGCGCGAGGTCTTCGGCGACGAGACCATCAGCGCGTACGTCTCCCCTTACCGGCGGACCCTTCAGACCTTCCGCGAGCTCAGGCTCGACCCCACACGCGTCCGGATGCGCGAGGAGCCGCGGCTGCGCGAGCAGGACTGGGGCAACTGGCAGGACCGGGCGGACGTACAACTCCAGAAGGCGTACCGGGACGCGTACGGGCACTTCTTCTACCGGTTCGCGCAGGGCGAGTCGGGGGCCGACGTGTACGACCGGGTCGGGTCCTTCCTGGAGAGCCTCTACCGCAGTTTCGAGGCCCCGGACCATCCCCAGAACGTGCTGCTGGTGACGCACGGGCTGACGATGCGGCTGTTCTGCATGCGCTGGTTCCACTGGTCGGTGGCCGAGTTCGAGGCGCTGTCCAATCCGGGTAACGGCGATTTCCGGATGCTCCTGCTGGGCCCCGATGGCCGGTACCGGATGGACCGCCCGTTTGAGCGGTGGACCACACCTGAGCCTTATGACCTGGACGGCTAGAGTGACCCGCGATGACGCCTGACTCCACTCCCGAACGGCGCTATGCACGCGCCATGGCCAGCCTCCGAGGGCTGGCACTGGGTGATGCCCTCGGCTCCCAGTACTTCGTCCCCGTGAACTACCCGCTGCTCAAGCGGCGCGAGCTGCCCGCCGGCACCGAGACATGGCAGTGGACCGACGACACCGAGATGGCCTGCTCGGTGGTGGCCGTGCTGGCTTCGCACGGGCGGATCGACCAGGACGCGCTCGCCAGTTCCTTCGCCCACCACCACGACTTCGACCGGGGCTACGGCCCGGCCGTGAACCGGATGCTGCGTCTGGTGCGGGAGGGCCAGGACTGGCGCACGCTGGCCGCCGAACTGTTCAACGGGCAGGGCTCTTGGGGCAACGGCGCCGCCATGCGGATCGCACCCCTGGGCGCCTGGTACGCCGACGACCCGGAGCAGGCCACGCACCAGGCGGAGATCTCCGCCTACACGACCCATCAGCACCGTGAGGCCGTCTGCGGGGCGATGGCCGTCGCCGCCGCGGCCGCGCTGGCCGCGGGTACGGACGCCCCGCCGAAGGCTGCCGATCTGCTGGACGGGGTGATCGCGCTCGTCCCCCGCAGCGCGGTCGGCGCCGGGCTGCGGCGTGCCCGGGACATGCTGGACTACGGCGACGCGACCACCGTCGCCGCCGTGCTGGGCTGCGGCCGGCGCACGAGCGCCCACGACACCGTGCCCTTCGCCCTCTGGTCCGCGGCGCGGGCACTGGACGACTACGAGCGGGCGTTCTGGACCACCGCCCAGGTGGGCGGGGACGTCGACACGACCTGCGCGATCGTCGGCGGAGTGCTGGGCGCGCGCGGAGACGCCGTGCTGCCGGCCGAGTGGCTGGCGCGCACCGAGGCGCTTCCGGCCTGGGTGCCGCCGACGCCCGCCTAGGGGTGTCCGGCGGATCAGGGCAGGGCTCTGCGCGTGGTGAGGGTCTGCCTTCCGACTTGATTGTCACGGTCCTGCCACAGCATGCTTTTGATCCTGTTCAAAACCACTGGTCGGCTGCCTAACCTGTCCTCATCGCCGCCCCCACCTGAACGCCGGGGGCGGCCGACAGGGGAGGGGACCCGATGTCAGAGAACACCGGCGGGGCGGACGAGGCCCAGCCGAAGGCGGCCGACGCAGAGGCCACGACAGGGGGTTCGCCCACACAGCCGGCTCCGGCCGGGAACTCGCCCGCCGAGGCGGCCGGGCCCCGGCCGGGCGCGCCCACCGGCCGGCCGGGCTGGCAGCCGCACCACCACCCGCAGCAGCCGCGCCCCTGGGGACCACCGCCGCCGCAGCAGCCCGCCAAGCCCTCCTGGGCCACGGTGGTGCGCCCGGCCGAGGCCGCTCCCATCCGGACCGCGACCCTCGTCGCCGTGCTCGCCTCCGGCCTCGCCGCCGCGCTGCTCCTGGCCGACGGCGTGGGCCCCGGACTGCTGCTCGCGGTGGTGCCCGCCGTCGTCGCCGCGTACGCCGCCGCCCGCGTGGCGGGCCGTACGGCCCGGCCGTGGACCCTCGCCTGGGTGCTCGGCTGCCTCGCGCTCCTCGCCGTACCCGCCCTGCGCGACTCGGCCTGGCCGTCCACCCTGGCGGTCCTGGCCGCCGTACTGCTGGGCGCGCTCGCCCTCCACGGCAGCCGCACCTGGCCCGGGGTCTTCCTCAGCCCGCTCGGGTTCGCCGACTCCACCGTGTCCGGCATCGCCTGGGTGCTGAAGGGACTGCGCTCGCGAGGAGGAATCGGCAAGGACCGCTGGCTGCCCGTCGTCAAGGCGACGGCCGTGGCCGTGGCGCTGCTCGTGCTCTTCGGCACGCTGTTCGCCTCCGCAGACGCGGCCTTCGCCGACCTCCTCGGCGGCCTCGTGCCCGACGTGTCGGTCGAGGACGGGCCCATCCGGTTCATGCTCTTCGTCCTCGGCGTGGTGATCGCGGTCGCGGCGGCCCGCACGGCGGCCGCCCCGCTGCGCTGGGACCGTATCCAGGTCGCGCCGGGCAAGCCGCGCTCCCGGATCGAATGGGCCCTTCCGCTCGTGGTGCTCAACCTGCTCTTCGCCGGGTTCAACGCCGTCCAGGCGACCGTCCTGTTCGGCGGCTACGACAAGGTCCTGGAGAGCACCGGCCTCACTTACGCCGAGTACGCCCGCCAGGGATTCTGGCAGCTGCTCTGGGCCACCCTGCTCACCCTCGCGGTGATCGCGCTCGCCCTGCGCTGGGCCCCGCGTTCCGGGGCGGGCGACCGGCGCCTCGTCCGTGTCGTCCTCGGACTCCTGTGCGCGCTGACGCTCGTCGTGGTCGCCGCCGCCCTGCGCCGCATGGACCTCTACGTGGACGCGTACGGGCTGACGAGGCTGCGCGTCTCGGTGGCCGCCATGGAGCTGTGGCTCGGGCTGGTCATCGTACTGATCATGGCGGCCGGGGTGTTCGGCGCGCGCTGGCTGCCCCGCGCGGTCGCCGGAAGTGCCGCCGCCGCGGTCCTGGCCTTCGGTCTGCTGTCCCCGGACGGGATGGTCGCCGAGCGGAACGTGGCCCGCTTCGAGAAGGACCAGAAGATCGACCTGGCCTACTTCCAGTCCCTGTCGGCGGACGCCGTTCCCGCGCTGGACCGGCTGCCCGAGCCCCAGCGGTCCTGCGCCCTGCGCGGGATCAACGACGACATGTCCCGGTCGGGCGACGTCCCTTGGTACGCGATGAGCATGGGCGAGTACCGGGCCCGGGAGATCCTTCGCGAGCGTCCCGTGACGGCGTCGTACGAGGTCTGCTCCCGCCTGGGCACCTTCGCCAGCCGCATGGAGTACGGAGGCCGGCGCAGCAGCGGGTACCGGGCCGGGCGCGGGGTGGATCCCCGCGCCCGGCCCGCCCGTACGCGCAGGAGCCCTCAGGCGGCGGGGCCCGCCTTGGCAGCGGCTCCGGCCAGGGCCTCCAGGTCGCTCTTGCGCACGCGGATCACCAGCAGGGCCGTGGCCAGGGCGAGGCCGGCCATGGCCACGGCCGCCATGAACGAGGTGGAGATGCCCTGGGCGAGGACGAGGTCCCCCCAGGGATCCGGCAGCCGTCCGGTCTCCTGGAAGGCGGCGGCGGCCGCGGGATCCGCCTGGGCCAGGAAGGCCGGGACCTGTTGCGTGGCCTCCTCGCGGCTGGCCGTGCCGAAGACGGTGACCAGGATGGACAGGCCGAGGGAGCCGCCGACCTGCTGGCTGGCGTTCAGCAGCCCGGAGGCCGCACCGGCCTCCTTCGGGTCCACCCCGGAGACGGCGGTGAGGGTCAGCGTCACGAAGTTGAGGCCCATGCCGAAGCCGAACAGGAGCATCGGTCCGAGCACGCCGGACAGGTACGAACTGTCGGTCCGCAGCAGGGTCAGCCAGGCCAGGCCGGTGCCGGTGAGCGCGGACCCGACGACCATGAAGGGCTTGGGGCCGAAGCGCGGCAGGAAACGCTGGGAGAGGCCGGCGGCGGTGACGATGGCGACCGTGACCGGCAGGAATCCGAGCCCCGACCGGATGGGGGAGAAGCCCAGCACGTTCTGTACGAACTGGACGATGAAGAAGAACATGCCGAACATGGCCGCGGCGAGGCCGAGCATGATGACGTAGCTGCCGGTGCGGTTGCGGTCGGCGAACATGCGCAGCGGGATGATCGGTTCGCGGGCGCGGGACTCGATGACGACGAACAGTGCCAGCAGCACCAGGGCCGCGGTGAACGAACCGACGGTGAGCCGGTCGCGCCAGCCCTCCTCCGAGGCGCGGATGAAGCCGTAGACCAGCGAGGCCATGCCGCCCGTGGAGGTGAGGGCCCCGGCGATGTCGAAACGGCCGGGGTGGCGCTCGGACTCGCTGATGTAGAGCGGGGTGAGCACCGCGATCAGCACGCCGATCGGCACGTTGACGAAGAGCACCCAGCGCCAGTCGAGCCACTCGGTCAGCATCCCGCCCGCCAGCAGGCCGATCGCGCCGCCGCCCGCGGAGACGGCGGCGAACACCCCGAACGCCCGGTTCCGCTCGGGGCCTTCGGGGAAGGTCGTCGTGATCAGGGCGAGCGAGGTCGGGGAGGCGATCGCGCCGCCCACCCCCTGCAGGGCGCGGGCGGCGAGCAGCTGCCACGGCTCCTCGGCGAAGCCGCCGAGGAGGGAGGCCAGGGTGAAGAGAAGGATCCCGGCCAGGAAGACCCGGCGCCGGCCGAGGATGTCGCCGGCCCGGCCGCCGAGCAGCAGCAGTCCGCCGAAGGTGAGGGTGTAGGCGCTGAGGACCCAGGAGAGGTCGGTGGTGCTGAAGTCGAGAGCGGTCTGGATGTGCGGGAGCGCGATGTTCACGATGGTCGCGTCGAGGACGACCATGAGCTGGCAGGCGGCGATGACGGCGAGGGCCACGCCGGGGCGTCCCTCCCGGCGCGCCGCGCCCGGTATCCGGGGCGCGGCGAGTTGAGAGCTTGTCACTGAGGATCCCCCCAAAGTGAAATAGTGAACGTTGTCGTTCACTACGGCGTCCACGGTAGGAGCCGGCCTTAGTGAACGCAAGCGTTCACTAAGGCCGAAAATGCATGCGGCGGCTCCTCGGGCCGGTCGGAGGGTGGAGAGATGGTGGGTTCGCGCTGGTCATCGGCGCCGCCGGGGCGCAGGCGGGGTCCCGAACTCGAACGGGCGATTCTCGACGCGGCGTTGGAGCAGCTGAGCACGGTCGGATGGAACGCGCTCACCATGGAGGGCGTCGCCGCCGGAGCGCAGACCGGCAAGGCCGCCCTCTACCGGCGCTGGCCCTCGAAGGCGGATCTCGTGGCCGAGGCGCTGCGGACCGGTCTGCCGGGGATCGGTGAGATTCCCGACTCCGGCTCGATCCGTGAGGACCTCCATCTGCTGTGCGTGCGGGCGAGGGACGTCATGTACTCGCGTGCCGGACAGGCTCTCTGGTCGGTGCTTCACGAATGCGATCACAAGACGGCGGAGCGGTTCCACGGGGTCATCTGGTCCGGGCTGCAGGAGCCCGCCCAGCGCCTGATCAGGGAGCTTGTGCTGCGCGGAATCGAGCGGGGGGACGTGAGGCCGGACGCCACTGGTCCGTTTGTCGTGGATGTCATTCCGGCCATGCTGATGTACCGGGCCAAGGTGTGCGGTAGTGAATGGGTGGAGGGTGACATCGCCGAGTTGATCGACGAGGTCATGGTGCCGCTGCTCAGGGTGTGAGACGGGAGGGGGCGGCCGGGGGTCCGGTGGGCCGGGGCCCGTGGCCGGTCCCGTGCCGGTCGGGGCGGGGCGGGGG
>NZ_JOBX01000024.1:0-178845 GCF_000720645.1 Streptomyces sp. NRRL S-378 | reverse complement strand
TGTCTCGTGGGCTCGGAGATGTGTATAAGAGACAGGTGGGGTGGGGCGGGTGTCTAACGTGCAGGCAGACACACCGGTGCACGAGGCCTGTGGAGGTGTCATGTCCCATCGGGGTCGCTGGCTGTCGGGCGCCTGTGCCGGTGCGGTCGCCGTCGCCCTGCTCGTCGCGGGGAGCGTCCTCGACACGCGGCCGCCGCGGCACGGGGCCGGGGGCGGTGCGGGGAGCGGGGCCGCGGGGACGGCTGTGGGCGCCTATCTCCACTACGGCTCGCCCGGCGTCGAGCGGATGGCGGAGCTCTCGCGCTGGCTCGGCGGCACCGAGCTGCGCGCCGGGCACACCTATCTGCCCGGCGACACGTGGGCGAACATCGAAGGGGCGCCGGATTCCCTGCGCAGCTGGGCGCGGTGGCGGCGGGAGAGGGCCGATCGGCTGTTCGTCCTGAACGTGCCCATGCAGGAGCGCAACGAGGCCGGTGTGTCCGACGGCCGGGTCGCGGAGTTGATCCGCTCCGGTGCCCGGGGTGCGAACGACGAGCATTTCCGGCGGCTGGCCGGGCGTCTGGTCGACCTCGGGGTGCCGGACACGGTGATCGTGCTCGGGTGGGAGATGAACGGCTTCGACTACACCCACCGCTGCCGTCCCGACCCGGAGAACTGGAAGGCGTACTGGCGGCGCATCGTGGCGGCCATGCGTTCGGTGGAGGGGCAGCGGTTCCGGTTCGACTACGCCCCCAACCGCGGGGGTGACGCGATCGCCTGGACGAGCTGCTATCCCGGTGACGACGTGGTCGACGTCGTCGGCATGGACTCCTACGACCAGGAGCCCGGCCGTACCTTCGACGAGCAGGTCCGCCAGCCGTACGGGCTCCAGCAGCAGGTGGATTTCGCGAAGGCCCACGGCAAGCAGATCTCGTACCCCGAATGGGGGCTGTTCCGGCACGGGGACAATCCGGAGTACGTACGGGGCATGCTGGCCTGGTTCGCCGAGCACCGGCCGCTGTACCACAGCATCACGGACTACTGCCCGCACGGCGTGTGGCAGTGCGGGCAGAACCCGCGCTCCTCGGCGGTGTTCCGGGAGTTCCTGTCCGGAGGCCGCTGACGGGCGCTGACCGGCCGCGCCTACGCCGGGACGCGCGGGAAGCGGGCCTGGAGGGTCCAGATGGCCGGGTTGTCGGCGAGGCCATCGTGCATGTCGATCAGGTCGGCGAGCAGGTCGTGCAGGAAGTCACGGGCCTCGCGGCGCAGCAGCCGGTGGCTGAAGGTCAGCGGGGCCTCCTCGGCCGGCATCCAGTCGGCCTCGACGTCGACCCAGCCGAAACGGCGCTCGAAGAGCATGCGGTCCGTGGACTCGGTGAAGTCGAGTTCGGCGTACTGGCGGTTGGCGGAGCGGCTGCCGCGCGGGTCCTGGTCGAGCTGCTCGACGATGTCGCACAGCGCCCAGGCGAAGTCCAGTACGGGCACCCATCCCCAGGCTGTGGATACTTCCCGGTCCGAGGCGGTGTCGGCGAGGTAGACGTCCCCGCAGAACAGGTCGTGCCGCAGCGTGTGGACGTCCGCCGAGCGGTAGTCGGTCTGCGGGGGGTCGGGGAAGCGCCGGGAGAGGGAGTAGCCGATGTCGAGCACGTACCCGATGGTGTCACGGGTGCCGGGGGCTCCCCACCCCGGCGTCGGGACGGGTCAGGAGGGGAGGAGGCGCTGTTCCTTCGCGACGGAGACGGCGCCCGCGCGGGTGTCGACGCCGAGCTTGTCGTAGATGCGCCCCAGGTGGGTCTTGACGGTGGCCTCGCTGATGAAGAGGGCGCGGGCGATGTCACGGTTGCCGAGGCCGCGGGCCAGCTGGCCGAGGATGTCCAGTTCGCGGTCGGTGAGGGTGGGGCGGCCGCCGCGCATGTGGGCCATGACGCGGCTCGCGACGGGCGCCGAGAGGGTGGTGCGGCCCTGGGCGGCCGAGTGGATCGCGGCGAAGAGCTCCTCGGGGCGTTCCGCCTTCAGGAGGTAGCCGGTGGCGCCGGCCCCGATCGCCCGGGTGATGTCCGCGTCCGTGTCGTAGGTGGTGAGGACCAGGACGTGCGGGGGCCGGGGGAGCGCGGTGATGCGGCGGGTGGCCTCGACGCCGTCGATGCCCTCGCCGAGCTGGAGGTCCATGAGGACCACGTCGGGGTGCAGTTTCGCGGCCAGGGCGACGGCCTCCTCGCCGCTGCCCGCCTCGCCGAGGACGTCGATGTCGGGTTCGCTGCCGAGGAGGGCGAGGAGTCCGGCGCGGACCACCACGTGGTCGTCGCAGAGCAGGATCGTCGTCATGGAGCGGGCTCCAGGGGGATGGCCGCGGAGAGGACGGTGCCCTCGCCCGGCGTGGATTCGATGGTCAGGGTGCCGCCCAGCTGGCGGACGCGGGCCCGCATGGCCGGGAGGCCGTGTCCGCGCCCGTCGGCGTCGGTGCGGGGCTCGGTGAAGCCGTGGCCGTCGTCGGCGATGTCGAGGACCACCTGGTCCCCGAGGAAGCTGAGGGTGAGGGCGGCCGTACGGGCGCCGGAGTGCTCCCGGACGTTGGCGAGGGCGCCCTGGGCTATGCGCAGCAGGGCGGACTGGACGCGGTCCGGGAGGGGGGTGGGGGCGCCTTCGAGGTGGAAGCGGACCTCGATGTCGGGTCCGGCGTCGAGGGCGCGCAGGGCGTCGGCGAGGCCGGCGCCGTCGGCGAGCTCGGACGGGGCCAGGTCGTGGACCAGCCGCCGGGCCTCGGCGAGGCCGTGTGCGGCGATGCCGGTGGCGGTACGGACGTGGGCGCGGGCGGTGGCCGGGTCGGTGTCCCAGGTGCGGTCGGCGGCCTGGAGGAGCATCTGCTGGCTGGACAGGTTCTGGGCGAGGGTGTCGTGGATCTCCATGGACAGGCGCTGGCGTTCGGCGAGGGTGCCTTCGCGGCGCTCGGTGGCGGCCAGTTCCCGGCGGGTCCGGATCAGGTCGTCGATCAGGGCCCGCTGGGCCTGGGCCTGGCGTTCCATGTGGACGAAGACGGCGGTGGCGAGGGCGGCGACGGCGGGCGGGGCCAGGAGCAGGTTGGGGTCGAAGGACTTGGACAGCTGCAACTGGGCGGTCACGACGAAGGCGGTGAGGAGGGCCACCAGGACGATGGCGGCGCGCGGCGGGAGGGTGCGCAGGGAGGTGAAGAAGAGCGGTACGGCGCACCAGGCGAAGCTCGGTGCGAGGACGACGAGGACCACCCAGGTGGTGACGACCAGGCCGAGCCAGAGGAGGCGGCGGCGGGTGGGGGCGGCGCCGAGTACGGGGCCGAGTACGTAGAGCAGGGCCAGGGTGACGCTGAGGGCGATGACCCACGGGGTGCGGGGTTCGCCGGGGTGGCGGAGCAGGAAGCGGGCCACGGAGGCGCCGAGGAGCAGGAAGAAGGCGGTGTGGGCGACCGTCGCGAGGGTTCGGGTGTCGTCGCGCGGCGGTGCGGGGGTCACGGGGTGCTCCTCGGTCGGGGCGTGCGTCCATTGTTGCCTGCGGTGGCTGGTGTCTGCGGGGCCGTTGCGGGGGGTGCTGCCAGCCCCCGCGCCTGGAACGCCGGCGGGGCTGGAAGACCGGGGCTCCGCCCCGGACCCCGCGCCTCGACGCCGGAGGGGCTGGATCTCCCGGGCTCGTGCCGTGGCCCGGGCGGCGTTGCGGGCACCCGCACAGGCCGATGGTTCCCGCGCCAGAGGCGACGCGCATCGGCCGATCGGATGACCCCCGGGTCAGCCGGTGCGGTGGGCGGGGCGAGCCGGTACGGGGACGGGGTGGAGGGGCTCGGGGGCCCAGGCTTGGAGCAGTGAAGGAGCCGGTCCGCCCGGCCCGGACCGACCGATCCGAAGCCGTCACCGCGGCACCGTTCTCAGGAGCAGAGATGAAGACCCGCACCCGCGTTCTCACCGGTACCGCCCTCGCCGTCGCCCTGGGCGCCGGAACCTTCGGTGCCGTGAGCGCCAGCGCGAGCCCCGCCGGCACCGCCGCCCAGGCCGTCGCCGTCTCGGGGAAGAAGGACGGCCCGAGCGACAAGAACCTCACCACGACGACCCACCTGACCGTCGACGCCGCCACCCGCGCCGCCCAGGCCGCGCTCCAGGCCGCCGCGGCGGAGAACCAGAAGGTGTCCGTCGCGGTGGTGGACCGCAACGGCAACACCATCGTGACCCTGCGCGGCGACGGTGCGGGCCCGCAGTCCTACGAGTCGGCCGAGCGCAAGGCCTTCACCGCCGTGTCCTGGAACGCGCCGACCTCGGTGCTCGTGGGCCGGCTGGCCCAGGCCCCGAACCTGAAGGACATCCCCGGCACGCTCTTCCTCGGTGGCGGTACCCCGGTCCAGGTGGACGGCGCTCCCGTCGCCGGTATCGGTGTGGCGGGCGCCCCGAGCGGCGACCTGGACGAGAAGTTCGCCAAGGCCGGTGTGGACGCGCTGGGCAAGTAGGACGGGCGCTTTGCCCGCTTAGGATCGGGTGTGTGGAACACCGCGCACTTCCCCGCCTCGCCGCTCCTGCCGTAGCCGCCCTGCTCGCCGTGACCACGGCCTGCACGGGAGGCACGGTGCAGGGGCGGCCTGGTGCGTCGGGGCTGCGCGACCCGTACTTCCCGAAGGCCGGCAACGGCGGCTACCAGGTCGAGCACTATGCGCTGGACCTGGACTACGACCCCGCCGACGGGGTGCTGCACGGCAGGGCGGTCATCACCGCGCGCGCCGAGCAGGGGCTCAGTTCCTTCAACCTCGACCTGAGCGGCCTGCACGTCGAGGGCGTGGACGTCGACGGCGAGGGGGCCCGGTTCAACCGGACCGGCAACGAGCTGACCGTGCGTCCGGCCGACGACGTGAAGAAGGGCCGGGTCTTCCGTACGGAGGTCGTCTACAGCGGCAGGCCGAAGGCCCTCACGGACGCGGACGGTTCCCGGGAGGGCTGGATCACCGGTGAGGCCGGTGCGGTCGGCGTCGGCGAGCCGGTCGGGTCGATGACCTGGTTCCCCGGCAACCACCACCCGAGCGACAAGGCCGCGTACGACATCACGATCAGGGTCCCCCGCGGCTACGAGGCGGTGTCCAACGGGGAGTTGCGTTCCCGTACCGAAGGTGCCGACGGGCGGACGCAGTTCGCATGGCACAACCCGGAGCCGATGGCCAGTTACCTGGCCACCGCCGTCGTCGGCCCGTACAAGGTGACGACCGGGCGGACGCCGTCGGGGGTGGCCGTCTACAACGCGGTGTCGCCGCAGGAGGCGGCCGCGAGCGAGCGGACGCTGGCGCGGCTGCCGGAGATGGTGGAGTGGGGCAGCGGCCGGTTCGGCCCCTACCCGTTCGGTACGGCGGGTGCGGTCGTGCTGCCTTCAGGGACGCTCGCCTACGCGCTGGAGACGCAGACCAAGCCGGTGTACCCGGGTGCGCCCGGGGACGAGTCGCTGGTGCTGCACGAGCTGGCCCACCAGTGGTTCGGCAACTCGGTGTCGCCGAAGAGCTGGAAGGACATGTGGCTCAACGAGGGCTTCGCGACCTACGCCGAGTGGCTGTGGGACGAGGACCACGGCGGGCCGACGGCGCAGGAGCACTTCGACGCGCTGCTGGCCGGTGACACGGACGTCGACGAGGCCGCCGATGCGGGCTGGGACGCCTTCCCTCCGGCCGACCCGCCCGGGCCGGAGGACATCTCCGCGAGCCCGGTGTACCAGCGCGGCGCGATGGTCCTGCAGCGGATCCGGCAGGAGGTCGGCGACGAGAAGTTCTTCGCCCTGGTGCGCGGCTGGGCCGCCGACCACCGGCACGGGAACGCGAGTACGGCCGACTTCACCGCCTACGCGCAGGAGCGGACGGGCCATGACCTGAAGAAGGTCTGGGACGTCTGGCTGTACGGGAAGGCCCGCCCGAAGTAGGCCCGCGACGGTCTTGGACCCGGTCAAGCGGGGCCGAGGGGCTTGCGCAGCACCGTGCAGTCGCGGCCCATGCCGAGGTCCTTGGCGCGGCGCACGGGGGCGTACCCCTGGGACTGCCAGAAGGCCAGGCCCTTGGGGTTGTTGTCCAGTACGGCGATCTGCACGCCGGTGCGTCCGGCGGCGCGGAAGCGGTCCTCGACCAGGGTGGCCACGGCGCGGCCGTGTCCCTCGCGGTGTGCGGTGGCGTCGATGAGCAGCAGGCCGATCCAGGGGTCGTCGTCCCCGGGGGCGGCGGCCGGGTTGTGGGCGAGGGTGGCGGCGAGGCCGACGAGGCGGCCGGAGCTGCGGGCGAGGAGGATCTCCGCGCCGTCGTGGGCGAGTTCGTCGGCGAGGGCGGCCGCGACCTGTTCGACCGTGATGCGGTTCGGGTCGGGGAAGTCGCCACTGAGTTCGAAGAAGGCGTGGTTGGTCGAGTAGAGGGCGGCGACCTCGGTCAGGACCGGCCCGGGGAGGGCGCCGTCCACGGGGACCAGCGGTTGGATGATCACCTGGGGAACGGTAGCGAAGCCCCCTCCCCGGACGGCCGGGAGGGGACTTCGCCCGCGTCGGTGTCCGTCAGTGGCGGACCCGGAGGACTCAGACGTTGACGCCGAAGTCCTGGGCGATGCCGGTGAGGCCGGAGGCGTAGCCCTGGCCGACCGCGCGGAACTTCCACTCGGCGCCGTTGCGGTAGAGCTCGCCGAAGACCATGGCGGTCTCGGTCGCCGCGTCCTCGGAGAGGTCGTAGCGGGCGATCTCGGCGCCGCCGGCCTGGTTCACGACGCGGATGTAGGCGTTGCGGACCTGGCCGAAGTTCTGGCTGCGGCTCTCGGCGTCGTAGATGGAGACCGGGAAGACGATCTTGTCCACGTCGGCGGGCAGGCCGGCGAGGTTGACGTTGATGGCCTCGTCGTCGCCCGCGCCCTCGCCGGTGCGGTTGTCACCGGTGTGGACGATGGTCTGGTCCGGGGTGGACTTGTTGTTGAAGAAGACGAAGTGGCCGTCGGAGACGACCTTGCCCGTGGCGTTGACCGCGATGGCCGAGGCGTCGAGGTCGAAGTCGACACCGGTCGTCGTACGGACGTCCCAGCCGAGACCGACCGTGACGGCAGCGAGGCCGGGGGCCTCCTTCGTGAGCGAGACGTTGCCGCCCTTGGACAGGCTGACAGCCATGGGAATGTCCCTTTCCTCATCCGACATGCACGTACAGGCGGTCAAAGTACCGCTGACCTCTATAACGCGACGAGAGGCCGGTCGGGTTCCCGGTGTGAATTCCGGGTGACGGCAAATGCGGGTGACGCGGGCGGGGCGGGCACGGATCATAGGGGGCATGCCTGGTCCCTATGTCATCCGCGGTTCGGTCGTGCTCCCCGAGGGGGAGCTGTCCTGGCGTTTCTCGCGGTCCTCCGGGCCCGGCGGGCAGCACGTGAACACCTCGGACTCGCGCGTGGAGCTGCTGTTCGACCTGGCGGCGACCAAGGCGCTGCCCGAGGTCTGGAAGGAGCGGGCGCTGGAGCGGCTCGCGGGCCGGCTGGTGGCCGGGGTGGTGACCGTACGGGCCTCCGAGCACCGCTCGCAGCTGCGCAACCGGGAGATGGCGCTGGTCCGGCTGGCCTCGCTGCTGGCCGAGGCGACGGCGCCGCCGCCCAAGCAGCGCCGGCCGACGAAGATCCCGCGGGGGATCAACGAGCGGCGGCTGCGTGAGAAGAAGGCGCGGGCCGAGACCAAGCGGGGCCGGACCGGCCGCGACTGGTAGGCGCGTCCGGATCAGCCCAGGTGCCGGTAGCGTCCGCGGAAGTAGGTCAGCGGCGAGGAGTCCGGGGACGGCAGGGAGGCCGTGAGGACCCGGCCGATCACCAGGGTGTGGTCGCCCGCCTCGACGCGCTTCTCCGTACGGCATTCCAGGGTGGCGAGGGCGCCGCTGAGCAGGGGCGCGCCGGAGGCCTCGCCGCGTTCGTACGGGAGGTCGGCGAAGAGCAGCCGGTCGCTGATGCGGCCCTTCATGGCGAAGCGGCCGGCGATCTGGAGCTGGTGGTCGGCGAGGACGGACACCGCCCACAGCGGCTGCTCCGCCAGCAGGTCGTCCATGCGGGAGCCCTCGCGCAGGCTCACCAGCACCAGGGGCGGGTCCAGGGACACGGACAGGAAGGCGGTCGCCGTCATGCCGACGTCCTCGCCGCGCGGCCCGTCGGCCGTCAGCGGGGGTTCGTGCGCGGCGATCAGGCACACGCCCGCGGCCAGCCGGGACATCGCGGCGCGGAACTCGTCATTGCTCACCCCCTCAGCATGGGGGCTCGCGTCGGGCGGGGCGGGTACGGGGGTCGTCTTCAGCACCCTGAAACGCTAATCTCGCCCTCCCGTACGGCACATCGGGCCCTGGTCCGAGTCGCGCCCCCGCCCCTCGGCCTAGGCCCGGGCGTATCGTTTGCTCACGAGAATGAGGGGGAGCGCTCCCAGCCCGAACCGTCCCAGCGCGCACCGTTATTCATCTCATGTGACTTGACTCACAGAGGACAAGATTTGTTGACCCTGTGTACCTGCCGCACAGCTCACTGTGATTCAGTGGACGGGACACCGCAACGAAACGCCGATGACAAACCTGGAGTTGCTGTCGAGGTCTCGGGGAGAGCGAGCAATGGAGACCGAGTCGGAGCCGTACGTCCGTCTTGCGACCCTGCGGCAGCTGCACCGGGTGGTGGCCGATCTCAACACGGCCCGCAGCCTGGCGGACACTCTGCAGACCGTCGTGGACGGCATCGTCGTGGGCCTCGGCTATGAGCTCGCCTGTGTCAACCTCGTTCGCCCCGACGGGGATCTGGTCGTCGCCGCCTTCGCGGGCGACCCCGCCGCGGAGGCACTCATCACAGGTCGCGTGGGGTCCCGTGCCTCCTGGGAACGCCGTCTGACGATGGGGGAGTGCTGGGACGGGCTCCGCTTCATCCCGCACACCGAGGGCTGGGTCCTGCTGGAGGACGACGTCCCCCAGTGGCACACCGACGGCCCCGATCCGCGCTTCGAGGACGAGTGGCATCCCGAGGACCGGCTCTACGCCCCCATGTACGCGTCCGGCGGGGAACTTCTGGGTGTCATTTCGGTGGACAGACCGCGCAACGGCCGCCGGCCCGGCGCCTGGGGCCGCGAAGCGCTCCAGATGTACGCCTTCCAGGCGGCGATTGCGATCAGCAATGCGAGGCTCCGCGCGAACATGCAGCGCGCCCTGGTCCGGCTGGAACGCGAGCAGCAGGCGCTCCGCGCCAGTGAAGAGTCGTTCCGCCAGGCCTTCGAGTACGCGCCCAGCGGCATGGCCATCGCCGAGATGGGCGGCGACCAGCACGGCCGGCTGCTGCGCACCAACGACGCGCTGTGCCGGCTCCTCGGCCGCCCCGCCTCCGTACTGCGCCGCTACTCCTTCTCCGACCTGGTCCACCCCGAGGACATCGGCACCCTGCTGCGCACCTCCGCCGAGGGCGGCCGCGCCGAGCTGCGCCTGGGCCGCCGGGACGGCACGTACGTGTGGGTCTCGCTGCGCAACTCCGTCGTGGCCGACGCCGCCGACGGGCCGCGCTTCCTGCTCACGCACGTCGAGGACATCGAGGAGCGCAAGCGCCACGAGCTCCAGCTCGCGCACCGGGCCAGCCACGACTCGCTGACCGGCCTGCCCAACAGCGCCGAGCTGCGGGCCCGGCTCGGGGCGCGGCTGTGCCGCAGGCCGCAGTCCGCCCGGGCCACCGCGATCGAGGCCCTGGACGCGGCCTTCGAGGGGCGCGAGGCGCACGACGGCCACGAGGTGCGGGCGGAGGCGGGCGGCGGGGGAGAGCACGGCTTCCAGGCCGACGGTCCCGACCGGTACCCAGGGGGTGATCCCTTCGACTTCCCCGGCGCGCCGACCGCCCCGACGGACGGACCGTACGACCACCACGTGCACACGGTGGCGCCCGCGGCCGACGTCGACGACGGGACGAAGGGGCTCGCGGTGCTCTTCTGCGACCTCGACGGCTTCAAGTCGATCAACGACCGGTTCGGGCACCACACGGGCGACGCGGTCCTCATCGAGGTCGCCCGGCGGCTGACGACGGGCGTCAGGGACGGTGACACCGTCGCTCGGCTGGGTGGTGACGAATTCGTCGTCCTGGCCGACGGGCTCGGTGCCGCGGACGCCGCGGACCTCGCCGTCCGGCTGCGCAACGCGATCATCCCGCCGATCCGCGTGGACGGCCGCGCGGTGCGTGTCGGCGCCAGTTTCGGCATCGGCTGGGCCAGCTGCGGCATGTCGGCCGACGAGGTGCTGCGCTCGGCCGACCAGCGGATGTACATCGAGAAGAGGTCCCGCTCCAAGGCGCACCGCAGGGCCGGCTGAGGCGGTCCGTCGCCCGTGGGTGCACCTGTTCGGGGTAGGCTCCCGGGGGTCGAAAGGAGTGACCTGCGATGACGACGCCCGCGAACAACGGCCCGCACGGTGGGGCGAACAAGCCCGAGGACGACGATCCGTTCGGGTACCTCTACGCGGACGGCCAGTCTGCCGGAGCCACCCCGCCCACGTCGGGCGGCGGGTACGGCTACCCCGGCGCGACGGCCGGCGGTCACCCCGGTGCGCAGCCCGGTGTCCCCCGTACCTCGCACCACCAGGTGCGGACGGTCGGCGACCGCAGGAACGGCGGCCAGCGCGGCCCCGTCCCCCAGCAGCAGAACCCCGGCTACCAGGCCCAGTACCAGGCGCCCGAGGCGCTGCAGGCGGGCGGTTACGGCGTTCCGCCGCAGCCCCAGCCCGGGCAGCAGACCCAGACCATCACGGGGCAGCCCGGCGGGCACGGCGGTCACGGTGGCGGCGCCTCCAGCCGGCGCGGTCTGCTGATCGCGGCCGTCGCGGTGGTCGGCGCGGTCGTGATCGGCATCGGCGCGGCCCTCGCCTTCGGCGACAAGGACGAGCCCGAGGACAAGGGCAAGGACACCGCGAACGGCGGCCAGCAGTCGGCGGCCCCGCAGGACCCCGGCAGCCCCACCCCGAGCGCGAAGCCCTCGCAGGCCCAGCTGCCGAAGGCGGACTTCGGCGGCAGCGGCATGTCCCTCACGGGCGGTGCCAACCTGCAGAACACGCTGCCTGGCGCGAAGAGCGAGAACGGCCAGTACGTGACGGGCCTGAACGCGGTGGGTGCGGCGGCCACCTGGTCGCTGGAGGTCCCCAAGACGGGCAAGTACAAGCTGAAGATGACCTACGGGGTGCCGGGCAAGGACGCCAACACCACGCTGACCGTCAACGGCGAGGTGCAGACCCGGCCGGTGAACATGGCGAACTTCTCCAAGGCCGCCCCCGGCGACTGGGCCAAGGGGTGGACCAACACCTACTCGCTGGTGGACCTCAAGCAGGGCGCCAACACGATCAAGATCTCGTGCGAGGCGGGCAACCAGTGCGACGTCGTCCTCGACCAGCTCTGGCTGGAACAGGGCTGATCCGGCCGGCCTGACGCCCGCCCCTAGGCGGCGGGCGCCACCTTCACCGACCCCCGTACCTCCTCGTAGGTGCGGGGGTCGAACTCTCCCGCCACGGGCGCCAGGACCGTGGCCGCGGAGAGCGCGACGGCGCGGGTGAGGCGGTCCGGCCAGTCCAGGCCCTCGGCGAGGCCGGACAGCAGGCCCGCGACGACGGAGTCGCCGGCTCCGGTGGGGTTGCCGGACAGCGGGCGCGGCGGGGCCGCCTGCCAGGTGCCGTCGGCGGTGGCGGCCAGCAGGCCGGCCGGGCCGAGCGAGGTGACCACCGCGTGCGCGCCGCGGCGGCGGGCGTCGCGGCTGGCGGGCAGCGGGTCGCGGGACCCGGTCAGCTCGGCCAGTTCGGCCGCGTTCGGCTTGATGATCTCGGGGCGGGCGGCGACTCCCCGGCGCAGGGCCTCGCCGCTGGTGTCCAGCAGGACGGGGACCCCGGCCGCGCGGGCAGCCCGTACGAGCACGGCGTACGCGCCCACGGGCACCCCCGGCGGGAGGCTGCCGCACAGGGCCACCGCCCGCACCCCGGCGACCAGCTCCTCGTAGTGCGCGAGGAACCGCGACCACTCCGCGGGCGTGATGAACGGCCCCGGCTCGTTGAACTGGGTGGTGTCGCCCGAGGCTTCGTCGACGACGGCCAGGGTGCGGCGTGAGGGGCCCTCGCAGGGGAGCAGGGCGTCCACCACTCCGGGGCGGCTCGCCAGCTGCCGGCGCACGACCGAGCCGACCGGGCCGCCGGCGAAGCCCGTCGCCGTCACCTTGTGACCGAGCGCGCTCAGGACGCGGGCGACGTTGAGCCCCTTGCCGCCGGGCCGTTCGGTGACGGCGGTGACCCGGTGCGAGGCGTGCGGAAGCAGCCGCGGCACGCGGTAGGTGACGTCGAGTGCGGTGTTGAGCGTCACGGTCAGGATCATGGGCACCCCCGGGTCTGTTGCTGCCGGGATCATGCCAAACGCGAGGCGGTCGGCCCAGTCCTACGGGCCGACCGCCTCGGCTGCGCCAGCCGCATGGCCGTCAGAGCTGCCCTCGGACGGCGGGGCTGACGATCCATTCGCCGCGCCGCATGACGCCCTTGACGTCGAAGGCGGCGTCCAGGACGACGAGGTCCGCGTACTTGCCGGGCTCCAGCGAGCCGACCTCGTCGTAGAGGCCGAGCAGCTTGGCCGGGTTGGCGGAGATCGCCTGGACCACGGATTCCACCGGCAGCTTGTCGAGGGTGACCGAGCGCTTGAAGGCGGTGTCCAGGGTGAGCGTCGAGCCGGCGATGGAGCCGCCCTCGACGAGCCGCGCCACACCGTCCTTGACCTCGACCTCCAGCGGGCCGAGGTGGTAGGTGCCGTCACCGAAACCGGCCGCGTCCATGGCGTCGGTGATCAGTGCCACACGGTGTGCGCCCGCGTGGTGGAAGGCCAGTTCGAGGGCCGCGGGGTGCAGGTGCGTGCCGTCGTTGATGAGCTCGACCGTGATCCGCTCGTCCTCCAGGAGGGCGGCGATCGGGCCGGGTTCGCGGTGCGCGAGCGCGGGCATCGCGTTGAAGAGGTGGGTGGCCACGGTCGCGCCCGCGTCGATCGCGGCGCGCGTCTGCTCGTAACTGGCGTCGGTGTGCCCGATCGCGGCGATCACCCCGTGCTCGGCCAGCAGCCGTACGGAGTCCAGGCCGCCCGGGAGTTCGGTGGCCAGGGTGACCATGCGGGCGGCGCCGTGGGCCGCGTCGACGAGCTTGCGGACCTCGGCCGGGTCGGGGTGGCGGAGCAGGTCCTCCTTGTGGGCGCCCTTGCGGCAGGGGTTGATGAACGGCCCCTCGAAGTGGATGCCTGCGATCTCGCCCGCCTGCGTCAGCTCG
Organism: Streptomyces sp. NRRL S-378; assembly: GCF_000720645.1. Lineage (NCBI taxonomy): Bacteria > Bacillati > Actinomycetota > Actinomycetes > Kitasatosporales > Streptomycetaceae > Streptomyces > Streptomyces sp. NRRL S-378. The sequence continues at coordinate 165,596 of NZ_JOBX01000024.1, read as the reverse complement.
GCCAGCAGCCCGGCCCGCCGGGCCAGTTCGTCCAGGTCCCCGGTGACGGTGGAGGCGACCAGGGTGGTGGTGCCGTGCGCGCGGTGGGTGCGCACGCCCTGGAGCACGTCCTCCGCGGTGCCGGAGGTGAACGAGGCGCCGCCGCCGCCGTGGTTGTGCATGTCGACGAAGCCGGGGACGATCCAGTGCCCCGTCAGGTCGACGACCTCCGCACCCTCGCGGGCGCTCCCGGCGATGCGGTCGCCCTCGACGATGACCCGGCCGCCCGCCACGGTCCCGGTGGGCAGCACCACCCTGGCGCCGGAGAGAACAGTGCCGTGTGCGCTTCCGGACATCAGGCCGGTACCTCCGTGGCGAGTAGGTCCCAGGCGAGCAGCCCTGCGCCCAGGCAGCCGGCGGTGTCCCCGAGGGCCGCCGGCACGATGTGGGGGAGCCGCTGGAACGTCACGCGCTCCTCCACGGCCTTCCGTAGTGGTGTGAACAAGGTTTCCCCGGCCTCGGCGAGCCCGCCACCGATGATCAGCGTGCGCGGGTCCAGCAGGGTGATCGCGGTGACCAGGCCGTCGGCGAGGGCTCCGACGGCGGACAGCCAGACCTCGCGGGCCCGCGCGTCACCGGACCGGACCGCCTCGGCGCAGTCGGCGGCGTCGGCCTCCGGGTCGCCGGAGGCGGTCGCCCAGGCGCGGCTGACGGCGGCGGCGGAGGCGAGGGTCTCCAGGCAGCCGCGCTGGCCGCAGCCGCAGCCGGGGCCGCCGGGGCGCACCACGATGTGTCCGATCTCGCCCGCGTACCCGTGCGCGCCGGCCTCGATGCGGCCGGCGATGCCGATGGCGCCGGCGATGCCGGTGCCGAGCGGGACGAAGAGGAAGCGGTCGGCGCCCCGGCCGGCGCCGATGCGTCCTTCGGCGAGTCCGCCCGTGCGCACGTCGTGGCCGAGGGCCACGGGGATGCCGCCGAGGCGCCCGGTGAGGAGCGCGCGCAGCGGTACGTCGCGCCAGCCGAGGTTCGCCGCGTAGACGGCGATGCCGTTCTCGGCGTCGACGATGCCGGGGACGGCGACCCCGGCGGCCGAGGCGGCCCGCCCGAAGCGTTCCCGGCCGGTGTCGAGGAGCTCTGCGGCGAAGTCCTGGATCGTCTCGACGACGGCGTCCGGGCCCCGCTCGCGGCCGGTGGCGCGGCGCGCTTCGTGCAGCAGGGTGCCGTCCTCGGCGACGAGGGCGGCCTTCATCCCGGTGCCGCCCACATCGAGGGCGATGACGTGTTTCACGGGTTTCACAGAGACAGTCTCGCGTGCTCGGGGGCGAAAGGTCTAGTCCAATGAGGGGGATTGTTGAGTGGCCATACAAATCGGGCGCCCTGGTGGGGAGCCCGATGTGGACGAGCCGCCAAAGTGGTGTAGACCTTACGTGGATCGTACGTACAACAAGGGGTGGATCGATACCTGTGAAGGGCCGTTACCAGAGCCTGGCCGCGTCCGGCGCCGCGCTGTGCCTGACCGCGGTGACGCTGACGGGCTGCGGAGCCGTCGGTGGACTCACCGGAGACAACGAGGTGACCCTGCGGGTCGTGGCGGCCGACTACGGGGACAATCCGCAGAACTCCTCGGCGGCCTATTGGAAGGGCCTCGCCGACGGCTTCGAGAAGGACCACCCCGGCACCAAGGTCGAGGTGAACGTCTACTCGTGGTCCGAGGTCGACGCCAAGGTCGCCGAGATGGTCAAGGCCGGCAAGGCCCCCGACATCGCCCAGATCGGCGCCTACGCCGACTACGCGGCCGCCGGCAAGCTGTACTCCACGGCCGAACTGCTCTCGGTGAAGACCGAGGCCGACTTCCTCGCCCCCCTCGCGGACGCCGGAAAGGTCAAGCAGACCCAGTACGGCATGCCCTTCGTCTCCAGCACCCGGCTGCTCTTCTACAACGAGAAGCTGCTGGCCGACGCGGGCGTGATCGCCAAGGACGCCAAGGGCTGGCAGCCCAGGAGCTGGGCCGACCTGGAGGCCGCGGCCAAGAAGCTCAAGGCCGCGGGCGTGCCCACCCCCTTCGCGCTGCCGCTGGGCCGCGAGGAGGCGCAGGCCGAGACGATGATGTGGATGCTCGCGGGCGGTGGCGGCTACACCGACAACGAGGAGGGCTACGCCATCGACTCCGCCGACAACGTCAAGTCGCTGGAGTTCCTGCGGGACAAGATGGTCGGCCAGGGGCTCACCGGGCCGGTCGAGCCGGGCAAGCTGGACCGCCAGGCCGCCTTCGAGGCCTTCACCAAGGGCGAGGTCGGCATGCTCAACGGGCACCCGACGCTCATGAAGCAGGCAGAGGCCAAGGGCGTGAAGTACGGCATGGTGCCGCTGCCGACGTCCGACGGCTCCCCGCAGCCGGCGATGGGCGTCGCGGACTGGGTCATGGCCTTCAAGAACGGCCACCGCGCCGAGTCCGGCAAGTTCCTGGACTACCTGTACCAGCCGAAGAACGTGACGGCCTTCACCGAGAAGTACGACCTGCTGCCCGCCACCACCAGCGGCTACCAGGCCAAGCAGGGCGCCACCAGCGGTTCGGCCGTCCAGCTGAGGCCCTTCCTGGCGGCGCTGCCCAGCTCGCGGCTCTACCCCGTGGGCAAGAAGTCCTGGGCCGGCGTCAGCGAGGACATCAAGCAGAACATCGGCAAGGCCGTCCAGCCCGGCGGGCAGCCCGCCAAGGTACTGGAGGAGATCGCCACGGCGGCGCGCGCGGCGGACCCGCGCTGACACGGCGGACCCGCTCTGACACGGCGGACCCGCGCTGACACGGCGGACCCGCCTACGGGGACCCGCGCCGACGCGGGGGAACCCCCTGCGAGGACCCGCGCCGCCGCGGGGGGCGCCGCCGTCTGTCGGACGGCGGCGTTAATCTGGCGGTATGACGGACGAGGGGCAGCTGACGGCCACGGAGGCCGCGGTGCTCGCGTACGAGGGACGCACCTGGCCCGGGCCCGGAGCCAAGGAGCGGGCCATACGCGAAGGGCTGGGGATGACCCCCGTCCGCTACTACCAGCTGCTCAACGCCCTCATGGACGACCCGCGCGCGCTGGCCCACGCCCCGGGCACGGTCAACCGGCTGCGAAGGATCCGCGAAGCCCAGCGAGCCCGGCGGTAGACGTAGCCGTCGCCCCGCCGGGCCGTTAGGGTCGTGCGTATGGGGAGCCATGCGCACGACCTGCCGATGCCCGTTACCGCAGCCGGACGCGAGGGACTCGAAGCCCTGCTCCGCGCACCCCGCCGGTCCGTGGTCGCCCTGGACTTCGACGGCACCCTCGCCGACATCGTCCCGGACCCGGACCAGGCACGGGCCCATCCCGAAGCCGTTCCCGCGCTCTCGGCCCTCGCCCCGCAGGTGGACTCGGTGGCCGTCGTCACCGGCCGGCCCGCCGGCGTCGCCGTCCGCTACGGCGGCTTCGCCGGGGTCCCGGGACTGGAACACCTCGTCGTCCTCGGCCACTACGGAGCCGAACGCTGGGACGCCGTGACCGGCATGGTCCACGCCCCCGCCGAGCACCCCGGGGTGGCGGCCGTACGGGCCGAGCTGCCCGGGTTCCTGGACGCGATCGGGGCCTGGCGCGGCACCTGGATCGAGGAGAAGGGCCGGGCGCTCGCCGTCCACACCCGGCGGGCCGAGGACCCGGCGGCGGCCTTCGCGGCGCTGCGGGAGCCCCTGACGGACCTGGCCGCCCGGCACGGGCTGATGGTCGAGCCGGGGCGGGCCGTGCTGGAGCTGCGGCCCCCGGGCATGGACAAGGGCGTGGCACTGACGGAGTTCCTGGCGGAGCGGGACGCGGAGACGGTGCTGTACGCCGGGGACGACCTGGGCGACCTCGCCGCGTACTCGGCCGTCGAGAAGCGCAGGGCCGACGGGCTGCCGGGACTGCTGGTGTGCAGCGGCTCGGCGGAGGTTCCCGAGCTCGCCGCCCGGGCCGACCTGGTCCTCCCCGGCCCGGGCACGGTCGCCGCCTTCCTCGCGGCCCTGGCCGCAGCCCTGCGGGGCTGAAGACGCTTGCGGGCGCGCCGCCGCTGCGGGCGCGCCGCCCCGGGACCCGCGCCTCACACGCCGACGAGGCCGGATTTTCAGCCGTGCGGCGTTTGAGGACCGGGTCCGGGCAGAGCGCGGCAGCGGGTCAGGCCAGGGATGCCAGCTGGGCCTCGAACCAGGCCGCCGGCGGGAGGGCCGTCGCGGCCGCCGCCAGGCGCTTGGTGCGGTCCGCCCGCTCGGCGTCCGGCATGGACAGCGCCGCGTGCAACGCCTCCGCCGTCGCCGACACGTCGTACGGGTTCACCGTGAGCGCGTCCCGGCGGAACTCCTCGTACGCCCCCGCCCCCGTGGACAGCACCATCGCGCAGCCCGCCTCCGACACGACCGGGATCTCCTTGGCCACCAGGTTCATCCCGTCCCGCACCGGGTTCACCAGCGCCACGTCCGCCATCCGGTAGACCGCCAGTGACCGCGCGAAGTCGTCCTTCACCGACACCAGCACCGGCTGCCAGTCCTCCGTGCCGAACTCCGCGTTGATCTGGGCGGCCAGCTCCGAGACGGCCGCCGTGTAGTCCCGGTACACCTTCAGGTCCTGCCGCGACGGGTACGCCGAGGCCATGTGCACCACGCGGCCGCGCCACTCGGGGTGGACCGTCAGCAGCTCCCGGTAGGCCAGCAGACCCCGCAGGATGTTCTTCGACAGCTCCGTCCGGTCCACCCGGGCGATCGTCTTGCGGTCACCGACCTCCGCCCGCAGCTCCGCCAGTTTCCCGTCCACCTCCGGCCGGTGCGCGAGCGCCCGCAGCTCGTCCGCGTCCACGCCCAGCGGGTACTGCGCCACCTCGGTGAAGCGCTTCTGTCCGTAACCGCCGTCCGCGGTCATCCGCCGGTGGTGCACCCCGGCCGCTCCCTCCCGGGGGAAGAAGCTGCCCGCGATGCCGCCCGCGTCGTCGAGGGTGGCGCCGGAGACGAAGTTGGCCGCCCAGGCCGACGTGTGAAACCCCAGCCGGTCGGCCCCGAGCATCCCCCACACCAGCTGGCTCCTGATGTCGGCCGGGAGCATGTCCAGGAACTCCCGCGACGCCCACGGCGTGTGCGTGAAGTGCGCGATCCGCAGGTCCGGCCGCAGTTCCCGCAACTGCCCCGGGACCAGCGCCAGGTGGTAGTCCTGCACCAGCACGCGGGCGCCCTCCTCGGCCTCCTCGGCCAGGGCGCGGGCGAAGGCCTCGTTGTACCCGACGTAACTGCCCCACTGGCGCCGGAACTCCGCGTCGAAGACCGGCTCCCGCGGCACGTCGTACAGGTGGTGGTGGGTGAACCACAGCACCGAATTCGCGATGCCGTTGTACGCGTCGTCGTACATCGTGGGATCGATGTCCAGCATCCGGACGCCCGGCTCGGAGACGTCCCGGCGGACCGCCTCCCGGTCCGCGTCCGACAGCGCCGCGCAGACCCACAGCGCCCCCGGCTGCTCCGCGAGGGCCGCCGAGAGTCCGGAGACGAGACCACCGCCGCCGCGCCGGGCGCTGAGCGTCCCGTCGTCGGAGAGGGCGTAGGAGAGCGGGCCGCGGTTCGCCGCGACGAGTACCTGAGAAGCCATGCGCCGAACCTAGCCCGGTCCGCGCCTGCTCAAACGTACGGACACGGTCACGCCACGTGGCGCCGGCCGTACTCCTGCACGCCCAGCATCGGCGGCCGCTCCTCGGTGTCCACCGGGTACGTGCGCGGCACGAAGCCCTCCGGGCCCCGCTCGAACTGCGTCAGCTCCGGCCGTACGAGGTGTCCGCGCGAGAGCCGTACCTGGGCCGTGCGGTAGATCGCCGCGGCCATCCGGCCCAGTGCCTGTCCGCCCTGGTGGCGGTGGAGCCGCACGCCCACGTCCACCTGGGCCAGCGCGTCCAGTCCGACCGTGTGCAGCGCGTCGACCAGCAGGCCCAGCTCCACCCCGTAGCCCACCGGGAACGGCAGCCGCTCCAGCAGGGACCGCCGTACGGCGTACTCGCCGCCCAGCGGCTGGACGAAGCCGGCCAGTTGCGGCCAGTGCAGGTTCAGCAGCGGGCGGGCGACCAGCTCCGTGACCCGTCCGCCCTGGCCGGGGGCGTCACCCAGCGGCCGGTCGTACATCGCCTTGACGAACTGCACGCCGGGGTCGGTGAGCAGCGGGCCCACGATCCCGGAGACGAAGGAGGCCGAGAAGTCCCGCAGGTCGGCGTCGACGAAGCAGACGATGTCGCCGGTGGTGGCCAGCAGCGAGCGCCACAGCACCTCGCCCTTGCCGGGCAGTGCCGGGATCCTCGGCAGGATCTCGTCGCGGTGCACCACCCGGGCGCCGGCCTTCGCCGCGATCTCGGCGGTCCGGTCGGCCGAGCCCGAGTCGACCACGACCAGCTCGTCCACGAGCGGGACCGGCAGTCCCTCGATCAGCTGACGCCGGATGACCTCGACGATCGCGCCGACCGTCGCCTCCTCGTCCAGCGCGGGCAGCACCACGCTGACCGTGGTCCCGGCCGCCCGTTTGAGGTCGAGCAGCTGGTCGAGCGGTCGGTCGGCGGCGGACCAGGAGCGGTCGGCCAGCCAGCGCTCCACCTCTTCCAGCACCCTCAGCACTCCCTGCTCGTCGGCGTTATGGCCGTTTATGTGATCCATCTCGCGGTTCGGACGGCTGTCTCAACCGCCCGTCCCTTCGGTTACAGTCTTGAACAACGCGAAGGACCACCGCATGCCGGGGTCCCCGCGTACAAACGCACCGGCGCGCCACAGAGCGCGTGTGCCGGTGCCATACCGCTCATCCAGAGGGGCAGAGGGACACGGCCCGTTGAAGCCCCGGCAACCCTCCAGTCGGTTCTCGCGATCGCGCAGCAGCGCTCGTCGACGAGGTCCCCGGCTAGGGAAGGTGCCAATTCCGTCTCATGGCGAAATGCGCCATGGGGAAGATGAGGAGAAAGGGCCTCGCCATCATGGCTGCACAGACTGTCGCCACCTCTGTCGATCTCGGACCTGCCACGGGCCTTTCCTGTCGCGAGTGCGGTACCCGCTTCGAGCTCGGTCCCATCTTCGCGTGCGCCGAGTGCTTCGGACCTCTGGAAGTCGCCTACGAGCTGCCGACCGGTGACCCGGAGGCCCTGCGCGCCGCGATCGAGGCCGGCCCGAACAACATCTGGCGCTACGCCCCGCTGCTGCCCGTCCCCGCCGACGTGGCCGCCAAGCCCAGCCTGAACCCCGGCTTCACCAAGCTCGTCGACGCGGCCAACCTGGCCAAGGAGCTGGGCATCACCGGCAAGCTGTACGTCAAGGACGACTCCGGCAACCCGACGCACTCCTTCAAGGACCGCGTCGTGGCCATCGCCGTCGAGGCCGCCCGCGCCTTCGGCTTCACCACCCTGTCCTGCTCCTCCACCGGCAACCTGGCCGGCGCCGTCGGCGCCGCGGCCGCCCGGGCCGGCTTCCGCTCCTGCGTGTTCATCCCGCACGACCTGGAGCAGGGCAAGGTCGTCATGGCCGGTGTGTACGGCGGCGACCTGGTCGGCATCGAGGGCAACTACGACGACGTCAACCGCTTCTGCTCCGAGCTCATCGGCGACCCGCTGGGCGAGGGCTGGGGCTTCGTCAACGTCAACCTCCGCCCGTACTACGGCGAGGGCTCCAAGACGCTGGCGTACGAGATCTGCGAGCAGCTCGGCTGGCAGCTGCCCGACCAGATCGTCATCCCGATCGCGTCCGGCTCGCAGCTCACGAAGATCGACAAGGGTCTGCAGGAGCTCATCAGGCTCGGCCTCGTCGAGGACAAGCCGTACAAGATCTTCGGCGCCCAGGCCGAGGGCTGCTCCCCGGTGTCGACCGCCTTCAAGGCCGGCCACGACGTGGTCCGCCCGCAGAAGCCGAACACCATCGCCAAGTCCCTCGCGATCGGCAACCCGGCGGACGGCCCGTACGTCCTGGACATCGCGCGCCGCACCGGCGGTTTCGTCGAGGACGTGACCGACGAGCAGGTCGTCGAGGCCATCAAGATCCTTGCGCAGACCGAGGGCATCTTCGCCGAGACCGCGGGCGGCGTGACCGTCGGCGTGACGAAGAAGCTCATCGAGAACGGACAGCTCGACCCGGCGCTGACCACTGTCGTCCTCAACACCGGTGACGGCCTCAAGACCCTGGAGGCGGTGGCCGCGGACAGCGGGCAGACCGCCACCATCCGCCCCAGCCTGGACGCGTTCCGCGCCGCCGGCCTGGCCTGACCACCCTCCACGTACTACCGGAAAGGCAGTAGCGCCATGAGCGTCAACGTCCGCATCCCCACCATCCTGCGCACCTACACCGGCGGTCAGGCCGAGGTCCCGGCCGAGGGCGCGACCCTCGCCGAGGTCATCGAGTCCCTGGAGAAGAACCACCCGGGCATCGCCGCGCGCGTCCTGGACGACCAGGGCAAGCTCCGCCGCTTCGTGAACGTCTACGTCAACGACGACGACGTGCGCTTCGAGGGCGGACTGGAGGCGGTCACGCCGGACGGCGCCGGCGTCTCGATCATTCCGGCCGTCGCGGGCGGCTGCTGACCCACCCGGTAAACCGTAATTACCCCCTCCGCTAAAAGCGGAGGGGGTAATTCTGTTTGATTGGGCACGGTACAGTTGGGGAAGTCCCCTCCGCTGGACTTGCCCGCCGCATATGAACGGGTCGCGTGAGGGTCGACATCGGGTCAATGTGCGGGTGCGGTATGGGGCTTTGGCGAGATATGTCAGGCCCGAGTTGCCCTGGAACATGCCAAATTTTCACTCTATTTCAATGTTTCTCGGTGTCCAGATTTCTCGTCGGATTGACCTGTTGCAGACAGCACTCGCGCAGATACATTCAGCCTCGGTCGAAGCGTTCCGACGCAAGTTCTGACCCGGTAACGCGAAGTGCGTTCCCGCGCAAGGGCCAGTAATAGGGGAGTTAGGCATGGCTCAGGGCACCGTCAAGTGGTTCAACGCGGAGAAGGGCTACGGCTTCATCGCGGTCGACGGTGGTGCGGATGTGTTCGTCCACTACAGCGCCATCCAGATGGACGGGTACCGCACCCTTGAAGAGGGTCAGCGGGTCGAGTTCGAGATCTCGCAGGGCCAGAAGGGTCCGCAGGCGGACATGGTCAAGCTCGCGCTCGGCTAGTCCCGGAGCCTCGACCACCGACGCTCGGTCTTCCGTCGAAGACCCCGGAAGACCTACGAGGGGCCCACATCCCGGACACGGGATGTGGGCCCCTCGCGTCTGCGCCCCGTCTGCCTGCGTTCTCTCTGGAGCCGCTTGCACTCGAGGGGGTCGAGTGCTAATCATTGGCGTTAGCACTCTACGAGTGAGAGTGCTACTGAAACGAGGACCGGGTCGGTGAGGCCCGCAGGGTCCGGTGGGAAGGAACCGCCGGGCACGCAGGCCGTCCGTCGCGGGCGCGGGCGCGGTCCTGGGAGCAATCCACCGCTGTCCGGGAGGACCACTTCAGATGGCCAAGATCATTGCGTTCGACGAGGAGGCCCGTCGCGGCCTCGAGCGTGGGATGAACCAGCTCGCCGACGCCGTCAAGGTCACCCTTGGCCCCAAGGGTCGCAACGTCGTCCTTGAGAAGAAGTGGGGCGCCCCCACGATCACCAACGATGGTGTCTCCATCGCCAAGGAGATCGAGCTCGAGGACCCGTACGAGAAGATCGGCGCCGAGCTGGTCAAGGAAGTCGCCAAGAAGACGGACGACGTCGCCGGCGACGGTACGACCACCGCCACCGTCCTGGCCCAGGCGCTCGTGCGCGAGGGCCTGCGCAACGTGGCTGCCGGTGCCAACCCGATGGCCCTCAAGCGTGGTATCGAGAAGGCCGTCGAGGCCGTCTCCGCCGCCCTGCTCGCCCAGGCCAAGGATGTCGAGACCAAGGAGCAGATCGCTTCCACGGCCTCCATCTCCGCCGCCGACACCCAGATCGGCGAGCTCATCGCCGAGGCCATGGACAAGGTCGGCAAGGAAGGCGTCATCACCGTCGAGGAGTCCCAGACCTTCGGTCTGGAGCTGGAGCTCACCGAGGGCATGCGCTTCGACAAGGGCTACATCTCGGCGTACTTCGCCACCGACATGGAGCGCATGGAGTCGTCCCTCGACGACCCGTACATCCTGATCGTCAACTCCAAGATCGGCTCGGTCAAGGACCTGCTGCCGCTCCTGGAGAAGGTCATGCAGTCCGGAAAGCCGCTGCTGATCATCGCCGAGGACGTCGAGGGCGAGGCCCTGTCGACCCTGGTCGTCAACAAGATCCGCGGCACCTTCAAGTCCGTCGCCGTCAAGGCCCCGGGCTTCGGCGACCGTCGCAAGGCCATGCTCGGTGACATCGCCATCCTCACCGGTGGCACGGTCATCTCCGAGGAGGTCGGCCTCAAGCTGGAGAACGCCGGTCTCGACCTGCTCGGCCGCGCCCGCAAGGTCGTCATCACCAAGGACGAGACGACCATCGTCGACGGTGCCGGTGACAGCGACCAGGTCGCCGGTCGCGTGAACCAGATCCGCGCCGAGATCGAGAACTCCGACTCGGACTACGACCGCGAGAAGCTCCAGGAGCGCCTCGCGAAGCTGGCCGGCGGCGTGGCCGTCATCAAGGCCGGTGCCGCGACCGAGGTCGAGCTCAAGGAGCGCAAGCACCGCATCGAGGACGCCGTTCGCAACGCGAAGGCGGCCGTCGAGGAGGGCATCGTCGCCGGTGGTGGCGTGGCCCTGCTGCAGGCCTCCGCGGTCTTCGAGAAGCTGGAGCTCGAGGGTGACGAGGCGACCGGCGCCAACGCCGTGAAGCTCGCGCTGGAGGCCCCGCTGAAGCAGATCGCCGTCAACGGTGGTCTCGAGGGTGGCGTCGTCGTCGAGAAGGTGCGCAACCTCCCGATCGGTCACGGCCTCAACGCCGCGTCCGGCGAGTACGTCGACATGATCGCCGAGGGCATCATCGACCCGGCGAAGGTCACGCGCTCCGCGCTGCAGAACGCCGCGTCGATCGCCGCGCTGTTCCTGACCACCGAGGCCGTCATCGCCGACAAGCCGGAGAAGGCCGCGGCCGCTCCGGGCGGCATGCCGGGCGGTGACATGGACTTCTGATCGACCTGTTGGTCGATCGGCTGTTCTCGAACGAGGGCGGCACCCCGACGGGGGTGCCGCCCTCGGGCGTTCCCGGGGATCCGGATGGCGTGCGGCGCTGAGCCCGTGCCCTCAAGGCTGGTGTCGCGGTGCGGGCCCCGTCCGGTCCTGGGAACGGTCCCCCGCGGCCGGGTGGTGAAAACCGCTGGCCGGGGTGGGTGGGGGCGTGTGACCGTACGGCCATGGGGAACTCCGTCGCTTATCCCGTGCTGCGCACCGCCGATCCCGCCGAGGCGTACGAGAAGGCGCGACATCTCCGCGCGCTGCCGGCCACGCGGTACGCGCAGGTGTACGTGGGGGCCGAGCGGCTCGCCGCCGCGATCGGCGGGGCCGTGCCGGGCGAGCCGGAGCAGGGCTGAGGTGGGGAGTTCACGGGCGTACCCCGTCTTCCGGACGGACGACCTCGACGAGGCGTACCGGCGGGCCCGGGTGCTCTGCGCGCGGATGCGGCCGCTCGAACCGGAGATGTGGCTGTGCGCGCAGGCGACCACCGTCACGGAGGCCCGGTCGCTCGGGGTGCTCATGCCGACGGGACTGTTCGAGCCGTCGTACGACTGGGAGGCGGACGTCTGGTACCTGGGGGCCGCCCTGCCCGGCGGCGACCGGGAGCTGGCCGCCGTCCTGCCGCTGACGGTGGACTCTTACGCGGCCCCGGGCCCGGTCGAGGGGGCGCTCCTGCGGGCGCTGGGTGAGGGTGCGGCCACGTTGCTCTGGTACGGGGCCTGGCCCTGGGTCCCCGAGATACCGTCCCACTCGGCCGACCCGACCCACCAGCGCGTGGAGCTGGACGTCAACGGGGAGCATCCCGACGGCCGGCACACGGTGTACGTGCACTTCCGGTCCGCCGACGAGGTCGGTGCGGCGCATCTCGCCGCGGCCATCGGCGGGGCGGTGCTGGGGCCCGTACAGGTCGGCCGCTGACACCGGGGCGCGGGTGCGCCGTCCGTGCCGTTCGGCATGCGGGCGGGCACGGTCGCGGCTGCCGGGGTCGGCATAGGCTGGGCGCATGGCTGACCTCTTCGTCAAGATCTGCGGGCTCAGGACCGCGCCGGACGTCGATGCCGCGGTGGCGGCCGGGGCCGATGCCGTCGGGTTCGTGTTCGCGCCCGGCAGCCCCCGTACGGTCGACGCGGCCACCGCGCGCGAGCTGGCGGCGCGGGTACCGGACAGGGTGCTGACCGTCGGGGTGTTCCGCGGGCAGTCCGTCGAGGAGGTGCGCCGGTTCGCCGAGGACAGCGGTGTGCGGGGCGTGCAGCTGCACGGCGAGGAGGGCCCAGAGGACTTCGCGGCGCTGCGTGCCGAGGGCCGCACCCTGCTGCGGGCCACCGCCGGGCGCGTGCGGCGCTGCGGTGAGTACGGCGAGGACCTGCTGCTGCTGGACGCCCCCGACCCGGGCTCCGGCAAGCCGTGGAACTGGGGGGCGGCGGACTTCACCGCGCCCGAGGGGCGGTGGCTGCTGGCCGGCGGGCTGAATCCGGGCAACGTGCGCGAGGCGCTCGCGGCCACCGCGGCGTGGGGCGTCGACGTGTCCAGCGGTGTGGAGCGCGAGCGCGGGGTGAAGTCGCCGGAGCTGATCCGGGCCTTCGTCGAGGCGGCCCGCGGCTAGCGGATTTCTTTCGTGGTGACCCCTGGCGATGTTGTGTCAGGTTCATTCTGTAGTGACCGATACGGAAATCGAGGGGGGACCTGTCATGGGGAAGACAGCACTGGTCACGGGCGGCAGCCGGGGCATCGGCCGGGCCATCGCCGAACGGCTCGCCGCCGACGGCGACACCGTCGTACTGACCTACGCGAACGACGCGACGGCCGCGCGTGAGACCGTCGAGCGGATCACCGAGGGCGGCGGACGCGCCTTCGCCCTCCGGGCCGAACTCGGGCTGCCCGGCGCCGCGGCCGCGCTCTGGGCGGCGTACGACGAACTCGGCCTCGGCGGGGTCGACATCATCGTCAACAACGCGGGCATCGGACTGCCCGTCCCGCTGGGCCAGGTCACCGAGGAGGACTTCGACCGGGTCTTCGCGGTGAACGTGCGCGCGCCCTTCTTCGTCGTGCAGGAGGCCCTCGGGCGGCTGCGCGACGGAGGCCGGATCATCAACGTCTCCAGCGGCGACGCCCGCATCGCGATGCCCGAGATCCTCGCCCACGGCGCGACCAAGGGAGCGCTCGACACCCTGACGCTGAACCTGGCGAAAACCCTGGGCGCGCGGGGGATCACCGTGAACTCGGTGGCTCCCGGGATCGTCGACACCGACATCAACGCCGGCTGGCTGCGCGGCAACGCCGAGGCCGAGGCGCACGCCGCCTCCCTCGCCGCACTCGGCCGGGTCGGCCGCCCCGAGGACATCGCCGACGTCGTCGGCTTCCTCGCCTCCGACGCCGGCCGGTGGGTGACGGGCCGCGTGGTCGACGCCACCGGCGGCTCCGGCCTCTGAACGGCCCGCACCACGCGCGGGCGCGGGCAACACCGCCGGTGTTGCCCCCGCCGTTCCCTCGGCGGGGCGGCCGACGGCGCATGGGGTCCGGCGGACGGGGCATCAGGACGGTGAGCACGATCCGTCGTTCAGGAGGTGGCAACGGTGCGCCGTACGAAGGTGCTGGACTCCTTTCCCGCCGGTGACCCCTACGGCAGTCGGCCCGCCGAGGAGTACGCGGCCAGGTGCCGGGAGCGGGGGCAGCGGGCGACCGTCGTGATGGACCTCGACAGCGACGCCTTCCTCGTCGTGGCCCCCTTGGAAGCGGACGCGCCGCACAGGGCGGCGTGAGGCCCGCGCATCAGGAGGCCGCGCGCCAGATCGTCATGTCGGCCCTGAGCCAGCTGGGGTCCTTCGACAGGCCCGGCGCCGACTTGATCCCGATGACGAACAGCGCGACGTCGCCGGACGGGTGCTTCACGCAGACCTCGCTGCCGGCCGCCAGGACGTGCAGCGTCAGACTGTTCTGACGGGCGAACCGCAGCTCTTCGCGGCACGTTTCGAGGTTCCCGGTGCCCGCCTTCTGCGGCATGGAGAACACGCTCGCGTCGCTCTCCATCCTGCAGCCGCTGGCCATCCCGCACTTCATACGGATGTCGCCCGTCCGGTCCCCGTCCTCGTGCTGGACGGGCTCCTTGAAGCTGAGGGAGTTCTTCTCGTTCAGCTCCAGCCCGGGGTAGGGCATGGGCCGGGGCGGCTGGGACGCGCTCGGCGTCGGGGTGGGGGCCGGGGCGGAGCCGAGCGCCGCCGGGGCCGGGCCGGACGCCTTGGCCGCCGCCTCGCGTTCGGCCGCCCGGTCCGTGACGTCCATGAGCTTCCAGCCCAGGCCGCCCAGCGTGAGCGCACCCGTCACCGCCGCCACGGTGGCGACCCGCGCGGTCCGCCGCCGCCTGCTCCCCGCCGCCGTGGCCGCCGCGGTCGACGTGGCCGGCGCCGCTGCTCCCGCCGGGACGGACGTCGGTTGCGCCCCGCCCTGCGCGGCGGCGACCCCGGCGGCGTCCCCGGTGGTGTCCGCCGCGGCGCCCCCGGCGGCGTCCTGCGCGGCGTCCCCCGACGTCGTTTCCGGCGAGGCGGGCCGCCGCCGTGGCTGCGGCTCGGCGACCGGCGCCGGTACCTCCTCGTGCAGGCCGGCGACCTCCCGCCAGACGGCCGGTCCGGCGCCCGCGGCGGCCTCCTCGCCCAGGTACGTGCGGCACCACGCCAGGATCTCCGCCGGGGTGGCCCGTTCCCCCGGGTCGCCGGCCAGGCACAGCGCGAACAGCGGGCGCAGCGGCTCCGGCAGCAGGGTCAGGTCGGGCTTGGAGTGCACGATCCGGAACAGCACGGTCATGGAGGGGCCGTCCCCGTACAGCGGCTTGCCCAGCGCCGCGAACGCCGCCGTCTGGCCCAACGCGAAGACGTCGGTGGCCGGCGTGGTCTCGCCGGCCAGCCCCTGCTCGGGAGCCATGTACTGGGGCGTGCCGATGGTGTGGCCCGTGGCGGTGGCCGTCAGGCCGGAGGCCTGGGAGATGCCGAAGTCGATGACGCGGGGCCCGTCGGCCGCGAGCAGCACGTTCGACGGCTTCAGGTCCCGGTGCACGATGCCCGCACCGTGTACGGCCACGAGCGCCTCGGCCACGCCCGCCATCAGCCACACCACCGCGGCCTCCGGCAGCGGCCCGCGCCGGGCGACGGCCTCCGACAGCGAGGGACCGGGCACGTACACGGTGGCCAGCCACGGCGGCGTCGCCTCCGCGTCGGCGTCGATCAGCTCGGCCGTGTACGCCCCGCGGACCCGCCGCGCGGCCTCCACCTCCCGGCGGAAGCGCCGCCGGAAGGTCGGGTCGTCGGCCAGATCGGGATGCACCACCTTGATCGCGACGGGACGGCCGCCCTGGGTGTGCGACAGGTAGACCCGGCCCATGCCCCCCGACCCGAGCCGGGCGGCGAGGCGGTAGCCGCCCACGGTCCGCGGATCGTCAGCCCGCAGCGGCTGGAACACTTCGGTCGCGCTCTTCATCGGTCTCCCCCCGACCCCCGCCCTGATCAACCGATGAGTTGATCCACGTAACCCTAAGCGCCGGGTGGGGGCGGGGGCGTGCCGGGGAGCGGGCGTCGGGGAGCGGGTCCCGTGCCGGGGCCGGCGCCCCGGTCAGTCGGCGGCGTCGAACGAGGACACGCCGCCGTCCTCCTGGACGGACTCCACACCGGGTAGGACGTGCAGGGCCATGACCTGGCCGGGGGTCAGCCGGGCGGAGAAGCCGTGCAGGGCGGTGCGGAAGACGTAGTCCGGGGAGGCCCCGACCATCCGGGCGACCGCCCGCGGGTCGAAGTCCTGGTGCACGGTCACGATGTACGGGGCTTCGTCGCCGACGGCCGCACGGGCCATGGGCACGGGGGCGGTCACGGGGGCGGCGAGGGCGGACGAGGCGGCGGGCAGGGCGGTGACGGTGGCCAGCGCGGCGGCGGCCGCTACCAGGGGCAGGGCTCGGCCCGCCCGGCTCAGGAGGATGTGCATGGGGGGAGGGCATCACGCGCCGCGCGGCGGGTCAAAGACGTCCCGGGGTGTGGCGGGGGCACGGCGGCGCACCCGCCGCGCGCCCCCCTGGAGTGGTGGCGGCCCATACGGGTGATCTTGCCGCGGCGGCCATGGACGGGCTGGCGGGCGCGGCAAACCGGCGGCAGAGGCGATCAACCCTTTCTGCAGCGTTCCGAGGCGCCGGGCCGGCCGGACCGCGGGCCGATCGGCCGACCGGGGGCAGCGGTTCACGCCGCGCCGAGCAGCCGCCCGATGCAGGGAGGGGCCGCTCCGGCGAAGGTCGCGGAGTCCGTCGGCGTGACGGCGAAGTTCACCTACGAGACGGCGCTGAACGGCTGGCCAGGACTGCCACGGCCACGGCACGCACGTCGCGGGCACGGTCGGCGGCACGAACGTCGGTGTGGCACGTCATCCAGAACCTCAGCGACAACGGCCCCGACAAGCTGCTGTTCACCAACGGCCTCTGATCCGAGGCCCGATGCCCCGGCCCCTGTCGGCGCGCACGGTTAGGCTCGCCGCCAGGGGGGATCATGGACGACCACACTTCTCGGGGCGCGCTGTGGACGGCGCGCGCCCTGTTCGTCTCCGGCACGGCCGCCGCCGCCGTGACCGTGCTGTACCTGCTGCTGCTCGGCTGGATGGCCACCGTCGAGTGGACCCGCGGCCGGGACCTGCTGCTCCTGCTCACCCCCGCCCTCGGCGTCCTCGCGTACGTACTGCTGGCGCGCGGGCGGGGCGGCAGCCGGGGCGCGCCGGTCCGCTGGCTGGCGGTGGCCGTCGCGCTGGCCGCGCTGTGGCCGGCCTGGCAGGGGTACCAGTGGATGCGCGGCCCGCAGGCGTACGCGTGGACCTGGTCGCAGGCGGAGAAGCCGGAGTCGGCCCGGCCGATCGGTGCCTGGCAGCGCCCCTCGCAAGGCCTCGTACGGGTCCGCACGGACGCCCTGTTCCTCTACAACGGCGAGGGCCGCAGGGCAGGAGGCCGCGCCGCCCCGCCAGGCACCGCCTTCTGCGCCCTGAGCCGGACCATCGCGCACGACGTCGGACTCGTCGCGGCCGAACGCGCCCCGGGTGGCTGCGGCACGCGCGTCTCGGCCGTGGACCTGAAGCAGGACAAGGAACTGTGGGCCAGGGACCTCCCCGCGGCCCCGCCCGCGGACGGGGACACGCCGCCCGTCGTGGTCGTGGACGCCACGGCCGTCGTCGTGGCGGACGGCACCCTCCTCGGCCTGGACCTGCGGAGCGGCGAGGAACGCTGGCGGATGCCCGTCCCGGCCGGCTGCCGGGCCCGCGCGCTGGACGGCGCCGCCGACCGGGTCCTGTACGTCGAGGACTGCCCCGGTGCCGGTACCGGCACCGCGCGGCTGACGTCCCTGGACCCGCGGACCGGCACCCCGGCCTGGCAGACCCCGCTGCGGGCCGGCCCGTCGGCGGAGCTGCGGATGCTGTCGGCACGCCCGATCGCGCTGCGAGCGGGGGACGCGGTGCGGCTGTTCGACGACGCGGGGCGCGAGCGCGGGTCGGTACCGGTGGCGGGCCCGAAGGAGGACCTCCTCGCCGAACCGGGCCCGCTGGTCAGCGGTGACCTGCTGGTCCTCCCGGTGAGGGGCAAGGTCCCGGGGGTCTCGGCGTACTCCTTGAGAGACGGCCGCCGTGCATGGCACGCAGGACTCGACGGGGCCACGGTCCTCGGGCTCGCGCCGGGCCGCGCCCGGGGCGGGGTCGACGTGGTGACGTCGACCGCCGCGCGGACGCACCTGTGGCACCTGGACGGCACCACGGGCCGGCCCGGTGCCGAGCCCACGATCCTGCGGGACGTCCCGCTGGGCCGCCGGTTCGAGATCTACCCGACGGGTGTCGAGGGCTACACGTTCGTGAACCTGGACCCGTCGGGTGAACTGCCGTCGTATGTGGCCCTGAAGCGGGTCAGAGACTGGTGAGGAACGCCTTCCAGGCGGGCCCGCGGAAGGTGAGGTGGGGCCCGTCCGGAACCTTCGAGTCCCGGACCGGAACCGTGACGCTGCCGCCGGCTCCGCTGTGGGTGGACTTCGGCCAGGTGGCGATCTCCAGGCACTCGCCGCCGTCACCGCCGCTGTAACTCGACTTGTGCCATATGGCCGCCGACAGGTCGTATTCAGGCATGCTCGTAATCCTTCGCCGCGGACTCGATCACGGTCAATGATTCCCGAGGCGAGAGCGCACTGGCCGTGAGCAGATCGTAGTTCAGCACGTGACGGGCGACCGTGGCCGGATCGTCGAACAACCGCCCAGTTCCGTTGCCTTCGGCGTAGGAGAGCTGGGGGGCGTCATCGAACGACATCAGCTTGAGAAGCCCCATCATCCCCGCGTGTGCGCCCGCACTGAACGGAATCACCTGGACGATGATCCGATGGGACCGGACCAGGGCAATGATGTGCCGTAGCGCTTCGGCCATCACCTTGCGACTGCCTACTTCGCGGCGGATGACCGCTTCGTCGAACACGCACCACAACAGTGGGGTGGTTGGATCAGTGAGGAGCGATGCCCGCGCCAGGCGGCTTTCGACCAGCTCGTCGATCACCTGCTCCGTTGCGGTCGGCTGGTAGGCGCGACATACCGCGCGTGCGTATGCCTCGGTCTGGAGCAGTCCGGGGATGAGCTGCGGCGCGTAGTCGCGGATCGTCTTCGCCATGGCTTCGGCCTCGGCCGCCTCGGCGAAGTGGTCGGGGTACTTGGACTTGGCCGCCGCGCCGCAGTTCCGGGCGAAGAAGCCGTTCGTGTCGAGGATGTCGTCCATCTGGCGGGCGAATTCGAGGTGCATCCGGCGGGTGCCCGCTTCGAGTTGGCCGATGAACGAGCCGCTCACGAAGAGCGGTTCGCCCAACTCGGCCTGGCTCAGCCCCGCGCGCTCGCGCGCCACGCGCAGTTCGGCGCCGAGCAGCGCGCGGGGTGAGGAGGAGGGGTCGAGGTTCTTGCCTGCCACGGCAACTCCAGGGCCAACAGGTGGGGTTGTTCACGGTGCTTCCTTGAAAGGCTAGCCACCCGGTCACCACGCTGTGTGCAGAACCTGACCACTCAGAGTAGAAAGGTGACATGTCATGGTGCTCACGCCAGCGGAACGGATCCAGGCGGCCGAGGAGGCCGTACGGGAGCTGAAGGAAGCGCTCGACGGGGTGGGCGTCGTCTTCCCCTCCCTGGGTGTGGAACGGGTCTCGGCGGCCGGTACGTACGGCCTGCCGCTGGTCGACCTGGGTCGCTGCAACCTGGACACCGCGCTCCGGCTGGCAGCCGTGCTCCACGAGCGGGCCCACCCGTGAGCGGGTGCGACCGCGAGCGGGCCCGCTGCGAGGCCGCCCTGGAGGGCTTCTTCGAGGTGGCGCAGAGCTGGGAGTTCGAGCTGGCCTGGAAGCTGTGCTGGCTGGAGAAGGACTTCGCCGACGCCGGGTGGAAGGGCGGGCCGCCGGACCCTGCGCCGCCGGGGTGGCAGCGGTTCACGCTGATCCACGACGGTGAGGACGATCCGCACCCCGACGCGATCCGGCCGCGGGCGGCCCACGGCTGCGGGGTGGACGAGCCCGACGGGTGCTTCACGCTGCGCTGCGAACGGCCCGGCGGGCGGCTGCCGGACGGCGTCGCCGCGACGTGCGCCGCCGCGTCTGACCCCCTGGCCGGTACGGGGGTTCAGCAAGGGTCCGTGCGGAGGCGGGCGTGAAGGTGTTCGTCGTGCCAGCCGTCCGCGTGGAGGAGGGCGCCGCGCATGGTGCCCTCCAAGGGGAACCCGGCCTTCGTCGCGATGGCGCAGGAGGCCGGGTTGGCCACGGAGTGGGTGATGCGTACGCGGTGCAGGCCGAGGTCGTCGAAGGCCCAGCGGGCCAGGCGGTCGGTGGCCTTCACCATGACGCCCTTGCCGCGTCCGGCGGGGAGCAGCCAGTAGAGGATCTCGCCGCTGCCGCCCGCCAGGTCGATGTCGGCGATGCCGATCAGGCCGACGGCCCGGCCGCCGTCGGGGGCGATCGCCCAGGTCCCGGCCTTCTCCGCCCGCCAGCGTTCGTGCCAGCGGGCGATCCGCGCCTCGGCCCCGGCCAGGTCCAGCCGGCTGGGGCGGTTCCAGTGCCGGATGTCCGGGTCGAGGTGGGCCGCGACGAGCGTGGGGGCGTCGTACGGGGTCCAGGGCCGCAGCAGCGTCCCGCCGGGGAGGGGGAGCTCCGGCTGGGCGAGTCCGCGCATCCGGCCGGCCGGGACCACGGCGGGTATGGAGTCGATCATGGTCCGATCATGCCGGTCGCTTCGCGGAAGCGGGGCAGAGGGCACGGGGTGTGGGCGGGGTCACCGGGGTAGCACGGCGCCGGTCATCGGTTCTCGGGCCGGGTCGGCGGGGTCGGCGGGGTCGGCCGGGTCGGCCTGGGCGGGGGCTGCCGGGGCCGGGTCCGGATCGGTGTTGAGGTCGGTCAGCATCCGGCCGGTGAAGCCGAAGAAGTAGGTGGCGGCGAAACCGACGAGGTAGCCGGTCAGCAGGCCGCCCGCGTAGATCGCGACGGTGACGCCCAGGCCGGAACCGCCGTCCAGCAGCGGGAAGAGGGCCCAGCCGGAGGGGCCGATGGCCGTCGAGCCGAAAGCGATGCCCAGCTGGTTGAAGAGGCCGACGAACGCGCCGCCGGCCGCGCCGCCGATGCAGGCCGTGACGAAGGGGCGGCCGAGCGGCAGGGAAACGCCGTAGATCAGTGGTTCGCCGATGCCCAGGAAGCCCGCCGGGAGGGCCGACCTGATGGTGGCGCGCAGCGAGCCGTTGCGCGGGAGGCGGCAGTGGACGGCGAGGGCCGCGCCGACCTGGCCCGCACCTGCCATGGCGAGGATCGGCAGCAGGACGGTGTGGCCGGACTGCTCGATGAGGGTGGTGTGGATCGGGATCAGGGCCTGGTGCAGGCCGAGCATCACCAGCGGGAGGAAGAGCCCGCCCAGGACCAGGCCCGCGAACGCGCCGCCGGTGGACAGCAGCCCGTCGGCGAAGGTGCCGATGGCGGCGGAGGCCTCACCGGCGAGGAACATCAGGCCGAAGAGGGTGACCAGGCCCGAGACCAGGATCGTGAGGGTGGGGGTGACCAGGACGTCCAGGGCCTCGGGGACCAGACGTCGGCAGCGCTTCTCCACGTACACGGCGAGCAGGGCGGCGGCGAGCGCGCCCAGGACACCGCCCTGGCCGGGCCTGAGCTCCGTACCCAGGACGGTGATCTTCGCGACGCCCGGGAAGACGATGATCGCGGCGACCGCGCCGCCCAGGATCGGTGTGCCGCCGAACTCCTTGGCGGTGTTGTGGCCGACGAACACCGCGATCAGCGACATGAAACCGGAGGCGATGGCGGCGAGCGCGGGGACGACGCCGGGCAGCCGGCCCAGGTTCATGAGCAGGCCGTTCAGCCCCGCGATGATCCCGCAGCCGATGAGGGCCGGGATCAGCGGCACGAAGATGTTCGCGATCCGGCGCAGCATCAGTTTGAAGGGGGTGGCGTTGCGCGCCTTCTGGGCCTCCTTCAGGGCCGCTCCCTGGGCGGCCAGTTCGTCGGCGGTGACCGGGTGGCCGGTGACGGGGTGGGAGGTGACGGGGTGGGAGGTGGCGGGGGGCGCGGCCGAGCGGCCCTCGTCGACCAGTGCCTCGAACTCCGGGGTGACGCGGGCGACCGCGCCCGGGCCGAGCACGATCTGGTAGGTCTCGTCCTCCACCACGCCCAGGACCGCCGGGAGGGCCCTCAGGGCCTCGTCCTGGACGAGCGAGCGGTCGCGCAGCGAGATGCGCAGGCGGGTCATGCAGTGCGCGACCGCGGTGATGTTGTCCGGGCCGCCGACGAGGGGGAGGATCGCGGCGGCCGTGGCGCGGTTCTTGTCTGCGGGCTCGGGGGACTCGGTGGATTCAGTGGGCATGTGGTGGTCGCCTTGCCGTAGGGGGTGGGGTCAGCGGGTCCGGGCCCGGGCGAGGGCCGCGCGGAGGTGGCCGCGGGAGGCGGCGAGGAGTTCGGCGGCGGTCGGGCCGTCGACCTCGCCGAGGACGACGAGGATGGCGTTCTTGACCTCGCCGCCGGTGGCGGTGAGCGCGGCCTCGATCTCCTCGTCGGGGGCGCCGGTGGCCAGCGCCACGATGCGGCGGGCGCGGGCGCGCAGCTTCTCGTTGGAGGAGCGCATGTCGACCATGAGGTTTCCGTAGGTCTTGCCCAGGCGGATCATGGTGATGGTCGAGATGAGGTTGAGGACGAGCTTCTGCGCGGTGCCGGCCTTGAGGCGGGTGGAGCCGGTGAGGAGTTCCGGGCCGACGACGACCTCGATGCCGTGGTCGGCGGCGGCGGCGAGCGCGGAGCCGGCGTTGCAGGACAGGCCGACGGTGAGTGCGCCGCGGTCGCGGGCGGCGGTGACGGCGCCGATCGCGTACGGGGTGCGGCCGGACGCGGAGATGCCGATGACGGTGTCGTCCGGCCCGACCCGCAGAGCGGCCAGGTCGTCGGCGGCCAGGTGCGGGGAGTCCTCGGCGCCCTCGACGGCCTTGACCATGGCGGAGGGGCCGCCGGCGATCAGGCCGACGACGTCGGCCGGGTCGGTGTTGAAGGTGGGCGGGCACTCGCTGGCGTCCAGGACGCCCATCCGGCCGGCCGTGCCGGCGCCGGCGTAGACGAGGCGGCCGCCGCGGGCCATGCGCTCGGCGATCGCGTCGATGGCGGCGGCGATCCGCGGGAGCTGCGCGGCGACGGCGGCGGGGACGGTGGCGTCCTCGGCGTTCATGGTGCGGGCGATGTCGAGGGTGGACAGCCGGTCGATCTCGGCGAGTTCGGGGCGGAAGGCCTCGGTGGTCAGCGTCTCCAACTGGGCGCGGAGTTCGGCGTACGCGGTCATGGGCGGGAGCCTCCGGCGGTTCGGCGGTGGATGAGGGCGTGCCGCTGCCGGCGCCCGGCGCGGAGGGAGCGGGGCGGGCCTCCCGGCCCGGCCCGCCCGGCCGCTCCTCGGCCCGCGGCCGTACGCCCACCGGACGGGGCCCGCGGTGCCGGGGGCGGCCCTGCGGGCGGTCCGCCGTCGGCCCGGGCCGGGCGGGGCACGGCCGGTCCGGGGCGGCGGGGCAGCGGGTGCTCGGTGCGGGAACCGGTGGCGCGGGTTGGTCGGCGGGGTTCCCGCGGGCGGGCGGCGGACGGGCGGTGCCGCCCGCCCCGCGGCGGGCCCGCGGGGGTCGCTCTCGGCTTCTTGCGCACCTGTGAAAGCTATTTTCGGGCGGGGTGGTGGTCAATCCGCCATTGGGCCCACGACGGGCCGGCCTTCTTCACGGGCGCCCGGGAGGTCCACAATGGCCCCATGGACCGTACGACCCCCCTGGAGCAGGCGCTGCACGTCGCCCGCGCACTCGTGCTCGCCGATCTCGCCGCAGGCAAGGTCGCCGATGCTGACGTCGTCTCCCTCGTCGAGGACTCGGTCACGCACCGCAGGTGGTGGGTGGAGCAGTGGCCGGAGGGGGTCGACTACCTCCCGGGGCTCGTCGCCCAGGACGTGCAGGACTCGCTGCTGGAGAAGCACGGGCGCTGGCCGCTGTGCCCGGTCTGCACCCACGGCGAACCACACGCGCTGGACGTGGAGCCGGAGCTGGGGCCCGACCCGCACTGGGTGTGCTCGGAGGCGGGCGTGAGAGTGGCCGCGGTCGGCGGCCTCGGGCCCGTCCTCGGCCTCGGGTGAGCCGCCCGTGACCGTCTACATCGACCCGCCGACCTGGCCGGGCCACGGCCGGATGTGGTCCCACCTGGTCAGCGACGTCTCGTACGAGGAGCTGCACGCCTTCGCGGCGTCCATCGGCTGTCCGCCGCGGGCCTTCGAGCGGGACCACTACGACGTGCCCTCGCACCGGTACGCCGACGCCGTCGGCGCGGGTGCGGTGGAGATCGGCAGCAAGGAGCTGGTGCGCCGGCTCACGGCGGCGGGCCTGCGCCGCCCCAAGGGCCGCCCGGCGGCCTGACGCCGGGACGCGACGACCGGGATGGGCAGGGCCGGCCGAACGGCCGGGGCGAACCGCCCTACGGCTTCGGCGGTGCGGGCGCCGCGGGCGACGCGGGAGGGGCGGGCGACGCCGGCGACGCGGGCGGTGCCGGCGAGGCGGAGGGTGCGGGCGACGCGGACGGTTCCGGGACCGCGTTGGGCTGGGCGGCCTTCGGGAGCGACCAGACGTGCTGCGGGGTCACGATCTCGGTGACCTTGTTGGCGACGAGGGAACTCAGGTTGCCGAACTTCCCGTCGACGTCGGAGTTCACGACGATCACCAGGGTGGCCCGGTCCTGCGGGAGGCGGACGGCGATGGTCTCGTAGCCGGGCAGCTCGCCGTTGTGGCCGATCCAGCCGTCGATGGCGGCGATGCCGAGCCCGTAGCCCACGTCGGGGTGCCCGGTGGGCAGCATGCGCAGCCGCTGGGCCTGGGTGCCCGGTTCCAGCAGCCGGCCGCCGTCGGGCAGCCGCCCGCTGACCAGGGTCGGGACCCAGGAGTGCAGGTCGTCGACGGTGGAGATCATCGCGCCCGCGGACCAGGCCCAGGACGGGTTCCACCGGGAGGCGTCGACGGTCGCACCGTCCGGCGTGAAGTTCGTGTAGCCGTGCACGAACGGGTTGGTGATCTCCGCGCCGGTCGGCAGCGAGGTCGCGTCGAGGCCGGCCGGCTCGATGACGTGCTGTTCCAGGTAGGTGTGCAGGGGCTGGCCGCCGATCTTCTCGACGAGCAGGCCGAGCAGGACGGTATTGGTGTTGGAGTACTCCCAGCGTGCGCCCGGCGGGAAGTTCGCCGGGTGCCCGAAGGCGATGTCCAGCAGTTCCTGCGGCTTCCAGGAGCGGTACGGGTCGGCCTGGTAGGCCGCCAGCACGCGCGGGTCCTGGGTGTAGTCGTACAGCCCGCTGCGCATGTCGGCGAGCTGCCGGACGGTGATGCGGTCGCCGCCGGGCACCCCGTCGAGGTACGTCGAGATCGGTGCGTCGAGCCGCACCTTCCCGTCGTCGACGAGCTGGAGGACGCCGGTGATGGTGAAGGTCTTGGTGACGCTGCCGATGCGGGTGTGCATGTCGGTCTTGATGGGGGTGCCGGTGGCCTTGTCGGAGGTGCCGAAGGCGCGCACGTAGGGCTCGTCGCCGTCGATCCAGAGGCCGATGCCCACCCCGGGGATGCCCGCCTCGCGCATGGCCGCGGTGATCGCGTCGTCGAGTTTCTCGGCGATCACGTCGTCGATGCCGACCCGGCCCGGCGGGGCGGCGGCGGGGACCTGGCCCGCGCACAGCGCGGTCAGCAGCAGGGAGGCGGCGGCCAGGACGGTGGGCGTGCGGTACCGGCCCATGCAGGATCACCTCTGCCAGACGTCCCCGAGCGGTATCCGGATCCCCGAGCCGACCTTCCCATCGTAGGAAGGCGGGTCCGGGGCGGCGACCGGGACCGCCGGGGTCGGCGTCGGGCGTGGTCAGGCGCGGGCGGCCGCCTCTGCGGGAGCGGCGGCGGAGGCGGTGCCGCCTGCGACGACCACGCGGGTCGCGCGCGGCGGCGTACGGCGGTCCAGGCGCAGGGCGGCCACGGCGAGGCCGATCGCGGTGACGGTCATGGCGGCGCCCGCCCAGGCGGTGGCGGAGAAGCCCAGGCCGGCGTCGATGACGGTGCCGCCGAGCCAGGGGCCCCCGGTGTTGCCGAGGTTGAAGGCGGCCGTGGCGGTCGCCCCGGCCAGGGTCGGGGCGGCGCCGGCCACGTTGAACATGCGGGCGTTGAGCGCCGGGGCGGTGAAGAAGGCCGAGACGCCCAGCAGGAAGGACAGGGCGACCGCCGCGACGGCCACCGGGGCCAGCAGGGCGAGCACGGCCAGGAAGACGGTGGACGCGGTGATGCCCCAGATCATCACGCCGAACAGGTGCGCGTCGGCGACCCGGCCGCCGATGGTGGTGCCGACCAGCGCGCCGATCCCGAAGAGGCCGAGGATCCACGGGACCCACGTGGAGTCGAGCCCCGCCACGTCCGTGAGCAGGGGTGACAGGTAGCTGAAGGCGCAGAAGACACCGCCGGCGCCGAGAGCGGTGATGCCGATCGCGAGCCACACCTGGCGGTCGCCGTAGATGCGCAGCTCGCGGCGGAGCGTCGGCTTATCGGCGGGCAGCGGGATCCTGGGGATGAGCGCCAGGATGCCGACGAGGGCGACCGCGGAGGCCGCGCCGACCGACCAGAAGGCGGAGCGCCAGCCCAGGTGCTCGCCGAGGAACGCGCCGGCGGGCACGCCGAGCACGTTGGCGATGGACAGGCCGCCGATCATCACGGCCATGGCGCGGGCCCGCTGGTCCTTGTCGACCATGGCGATGGCGACGGCCGCGCCGACGGCCCAGAAGCCCGCGCAGGCGAGGGCCACGACCACGCGGGAGGCGAAGAGGAGCTCGTAGGAGGGGGCCAGCGCGCCCGCGACCTGCCCGAGGCCGAAGACGCTGATCAGGGCGATGAGGGTGGTGCGGCGGGGCAGGCGCAGGGTGGCCACGGCCAACAGGGGTGCGCCGACGACCATGCCGATCGCGAAGGCGGATATGAGCAGGCCCGCCTGCGGAATGCTGACGCCCATGTCGTCGGCGATCGGCGGCAGCAGCCCGGAGAGCATGAATTCGCTGGTGCCGAGCGCGAAGACGGACAGGCCGAGGACGTGGACGGCGACGGGCATGCGGGCGCGGGGGGCATCTGCGGGCATGACTGTCACCAACCCGTGTGCACGCGGTCGAATTCCCTCCGGTGTGTCAGTCGTGTGAAACCCCGGAGGTCAGGGCGGCCAGTTCGGCGGCGAGGTTCGCGCGGGCCGGGGCCTCCCAGTGCGCGGTGCCGTAGGGGGTGCGGAAGAGGCGCGGCAGGTCCAGGAGCTGGCGCAGGACGGCGGCGCGGCCGGTGCGGAAGGCGTCGTCGGGGACGAAGCCGTACTCGTCGCGGACGGCGGCGGCGTAGGCGGCGTACTCCTGCGGGGTCCCGGCCAGGACCGCCAGGTCGGCGTCGCAGAGCACCTCGCCGTCGGTGTCGCCGGGGGCGGGGTCGTGGGTGACGGTGAGCCGGACCAGGCGGGCCACCTCGGCGGTGCGCCGGTCGTCGATGCCGAGCTCGGGGAGGGCGCGCTCGGCGAGGGCGGCGCTGCGCTCCTCGTTCTCGGAGCGGTCGGGGCGGTAGACGGCGTCGTGGAACCAGGCGGCCAGCCGGACGACGGCGGGGTCGGCGGCGTGCGGCGCGAGCACGTCGATCCGGGCGAGTACGTCGGCCAGGTGCGCGGTGGTGTGGTAGCGGCGCCGGGGCTCCGCCCAGGCGGTGAGGAGGCGGTCGGCGTAGGGGGCGGGATCGCGGTCGGCGGGGGCGCCGGCGGCGGTGACGGCCGCGTGCCAGCGGGCGCGGAGATCGGTGGTGTCGGTGCGCGGGGTGCCTATGTCCATGGGCACATTGTGGGGGTGGCGTGATTGTGCTGGTGGAGCCCGGCCGGAGGCCCGTACCCTGGATATTGGACTAGACCTATTTCGGGGGCTTTGGCCTTGCGCGAGCTCCCCCGGCCCCTCGCTCTCCCGAGCGTTCTTCCGAAGGATGGGATCGAATGAGCAACCGTGCGCTCCTGGAGGTGATCGCCCTCGACGTGGAGGACGCGGTCGCGGCCCAGGCAGGTGGGGCGGACCGCCTCGAGCTGGTCACCGACATGGCCGCCGACGGCCTCACCCCGGCGCGCGAGACGTTCGCGGCGATCCGCGCGGCCGTCGACATCCCGCTGCGCGTGATGATCCGCAAGGCGGACGGCTTCGCCGCGGGGGACGTCGCCGTCCTGGCCGCGACGGCCCGGGAGCTGCGGGCCGAGGGGGCGCGGGAGTTCGTCCTGGGCTTCCTGAACGCGGACGGCAGCCCCGACCTGGCCGCCGTCGAGGCGGTCCTCGCGGAGCTGGCGGGCTGCGCATGGACCTTCCACCGGGCGATCGACCGCGCGGCGGACCGGGACCAGCTGCGCAAGGCGCTGGCCGACCTGCCCGGCCTGGACACCTACCTGACGGCCGGGGCGGCGGCCGGGGTCGAGGAGGGGTTGCCGGTGCTGCTCGCGGAGGCGGCACGGGGTGGTGAGCCGGGGTACGGCGCGCGGATCCTCGTGGGCGGCGGGCTGACCCTCGCGCACGTGCCGGTGCTGCGGGCGGGCGGGGTCGACGCGTTCCACATCGGCGGGGCGGCGCGTCCTGACGGGTGGGCTCGGCCCGTCTCGGCCGCTGCCGTCGCCGAGTGGCGGGCCGTGCTCGACTGACCCGGGCCTCTGCCCGGACCCGGTCCTCGAGCGCCGGGGGGGCTGGAGAATCCAGCCCCGCCAGGGGGCGCAGGGTCAGGTCAGGGCCTGCGGGAGGGGGGCCGCGTGGAGGGCCGTCAGGCCCGAGACGGCTCGGGTGAGGCAGACGTACAGGCGGCGCAGGCCGGTCCGCTCGTCCGGTTCGCCGTCGACGATCGCCGCGGGCTCGTCGAGGACCACGTAGTCGTACTCCAGGCCCTTCGCCAGCGAGGCCGGGACGAGGGTCAGGCGGGACTCCGCGGTCGTCTCCTCGCCGGGGGACAGGTACGGCAGGCCCGCCGCCAGCAGTGCCTCGGCCAGGGCGGGGATGCGGGCGTCCGCGGCGATCAGGCCGATCGAGCCCTCGTGGGCCAGGGACTCGCGGCAGGACCGGATCACCGCTGCCGTCAGGTCGTCCGTCTCGGTCACCTGCAGCGACCCCGGGGTTTCGCGGACGGAAGAGACGGGGGCCAGGCCCGGGGAGATCGCCGGCAGCAGGCGGGACGCGTAGGCGATGACCTCGCGCGGCACGCGGAAGCCGGCCGTCAGCTCCTCCAGCACCGCCTGCGGCTTGCCGAGGTGGGCCAGGGCCTCGTCCCAGCTGCGCGTGGCCCACGGCGTGGTGCCCTGCGCGAGGTCGCCCAGGACCGTGGCCGAACCGGTCGTGCAGCGCCGTCCCACCGCGCGGTACTGCATGGGGGAGAGGTCCTGCGCCTCGTCGAGGACGACGTGGCCGAGCGAGTGGGTGCGTTCCACCAGGTCGGAGGCCTCGTCGATGAGGACGAGGTCCGCCGCCGACCACTTCGCCGACTTCACGCTCCGGAACGGCTTGGGCCACAGCAGGAGCTTCTGCTCGTCCGCTGTCAGGACGTCCTGCGCGTGTTCGGCGAGGAAGTCGGGGTCGGAGAGGAGGCGCAGGACCAGCTTCGCCGGTTCGACGGGCGGCCAGATCTCCTTGACCGCGGCCTTCACGGCCGCGTTGCGGGCCACCGCGTCCTGGACGCGGTCGTCCGGGGCCTCGCCCGCCTGTTCCATGCGGACCAGGACGGCGTGCGCGATGCGCCGGGGCAGGGCCTCGCGGGCGGCGCCGTAGCGGATGTCGCGGTTCTGCAGCTCCTCGACCATCTCCTCCAGCTCGTACGCCGGCACGCGCCAGCGGCGCGAGCCGCGGACCACCATCAGCGGTTCCGTGGGGCGGCCGACGTGCGAGCGGACCGCGCGGCGGAGCACCTGCGCCATGCGGGCGTCGCCCTTGACGACGGCGGTCTCGGCGGGGTCGGTGCCGCGTACCTCCAGGCCCTCGCGGGCCACCAGGTCGTCGACGGTGGCCTGCTTGACCTCCAGCTCGCCCAGTGCGGGGAGGACCTGCTCGATGTAGTGCAGGAAGGAGCGGTTCGGCCCGATGACGAGGGTGCCGGTGCGGGCGAGGCGCTCGCGGTGCGCGTACAGCAGGTACGCCACCCGGTGCAGGCCGACGGCCGTCTTCCCGGTGCCGGGGCCTCCCTGTACGCAGACGGAGCCGGACAGGCCGGAACGGACGATTTCGTCCTGCTCCGGCTGGATGGTGGCCACGATGTCCCGCATGGGGCCGACGCGCGGGCGCTCGATCTCCTGCTGGAGCAGTTTGCTGACGGCGGCCGTCTCGGCCGGGTCGGACAGGTGCTCGTCCTCGTAGGCGGTCAGTTCGCCGCCGGTGTAGCCGAAGCGGCGGCGCAGGGCGATGTCCTGCGGGTCCTTCTTCGAGGCCCGGTAGAAGGGCTGGGAGACGGGCGCGCGCCAGTCGATGACCATGGGGTCGCCGTCGGCGTCGTGGACGTGGCGGCGGCCGATGTAGAACTGCTCGCCCTCCGCGCCCTCGGCGAGCTCGGCGCCGGGGGAGTGCAGGTAGTCGAGGCGCCCGAAGAACAGGGGCGTGTGGGCGAGGTCGGCGAGGGCCTTGATGCGGTCGTCGATCTGGGCCTGCAGGACGATCGCGTTGACCCAGTTCGCGGTGACGTCGCGGATGTCGAGGGCCTCGACGTCCTCGCGCATGGCGCGCAGGGCGGAGCGCGAGGCGGTGAGGTGGGCCCGTTCGCGGCCCAGCGGGTCGGCGGGCGTCGCGTCGTCGGGAGTGGTCTCGGGGGCGTGCGCGGGCACGGGACTGCCTCCAGCTGCTGGAACGGAACAGATGCCCCCGGTTTCCGGCCGGCAGGCGGCTCTCCCCGGTGAGGCGGTGGGAGGCGGCAAGAGCGGAGATTCTAGCCAGCGGGGCGCGCCCGCGCGAACGGATTCTCCGGGCCGCAAGTCCCTTCCGTCCGGGACCCCCGTACGGGTGTCGTACCGGGGAGTGTCAGACCTTCGGGAGGTCCACCGGGGTGTGGCATGCGACGGAAGGAGGAGGCCGGGGCCCGGGGATTGGGCCCGCAGGGCGATGTGGATCCGGTGGCGGCGGCGCACCATGGATTCATGAGCACCGCAACCTTCACCCCGATCCAGGGCGGCCGCCCGAGCGGCGCCACCGCCATCTCCGAGCACACGCCCCGCCACCGCCTCGGCAGCATGCTGCACGCCGCGAAGGTGTTCGCGGCGGCCGCCGTGAGCGTCGTCGTGCTGGGCGAGTACGCGGAGGACGCGGGCGTCATACGCCGCTGAGGCGCCTTGCGCCCCGGCCCGGGTGCCCCCGGCCCCCGTGCCGGTGTCAGCCGTCGACCGCCTGGTAGACCGTGGTCCAGAAGTCGTGGATGAGCTGCGCCGGAGCCGCGGTCGTCAGTCCGACCTGCGTGAGCAGGACCCCCGTGAGGTCGTTCTCCGGGTCGGCGTACGCCGAGGTGCCGGTTCCGCCGTCCCAGCCGAACTGGCCGACGGGCGCGTAGTCGCCCCGGTAGGTGCGCACCGCCATCCCGAAGCCCCAGCCGCCCTGCTGTCCCTGGCCGAAGGACACGTGGACGGCGCCCCGTGCCAGGGCCGACCGGGCGGCCTCCTGCTCGGGGGTGAGCCGGTTGGTGGTCATCAGCTCGACGGCGGGCCGGGACAGGATCCGCTCGCCACCGTGCGTGCCACGGTTCAGCAGCATCCGGAAGTAGGCGTGGTAGTCGTCCACCGTGGAGACCAGGCCGCCACCGCCCGCCTGGAACGCCACGGGCGCGCTGTACTGCCCGCCCTTCGCCTCGTCCCAGACGGTGAACTCCCCGGTCTGCGGGTTCGGGGCGTAGCTGGGCGGCAGCCGGTCGATCCGGTCGGCGGGCACGTGGAAGCCGGTGTCCTTCATCCCGAGCGGGTCCAGGACGCGCTCGCGCAGGAAGGTCTCGAACGGCCGGCCGGTGACCCGGGAGACGAGCACGCCGAGCACGTCGTGGCTGAGGTGGTACTGCCAGTGCTCGCCGGGCTGGCGCATCAGCGGCAGCGCGCCGAGGCGGCGCATCCACTCGTCCTGCTCGGGCAGCGGTACCGCGCCCTGGCTGAAGACACCCCCTTCGAAGATCGCGTTCATGACCGGGGAGCCCAGCGCCGTCAGGTCGATGCCGAGGCCGAAGGTGGAGGTCAGCAGGTCCCGCACGGTGATCGGACGGCGTGCGGGCTCGGTGTCGTCGATCGGGCCGTCGATCCGCTTGAGCACCCGGCGGCCGGCGAGTTCGGGCAGCCACTGGTCCACCGGGTCGTCCAGCCGCAGTGCGCAGTCGTCGAGCAGGGCCATCGATGCCGCCATGGTCACCGGTTTCGAGGTGGACGCCATCCGGAAGATCGTGTCCCGGCTCATCGGCGCGCCGCCATCGTGGCGCATCGTCCCGACCGCCTCGACGTGCGTCTCCCCGCCCCGGCCGACGAGGGCGACCACGCCGGGGATCTTCCCGGAGTCGACGTGCCGCGTCAGCACGTCGCGCACCTTGCGCAGCCCCGCTCCGGAGAAGCCGCCGTTGCCCATGCCCATGATGAATCTCCCCGTGGTCGGTGTTCGAGAACCGCTGAACAACCCCGAAGCTACATTGCGTTTACAGACTGGTCAACGAACTTTCAGTGAGTGATCTGGCGCTCCGATACGGGTGTTCCATCGTCCGTTGCAATGGATATGGAGCTGAATGCAATGCTCGACCCGGTCTTCCGTTGCAATGGCCTGGAGGTGAACGCATAGCCGCACCGACTGATCCACTAGGGTCACGCGCGTGACTTTGAGCCCCACCCCCAGCCGCTCGCCGTCCTTCCTCGCCGGTGTCCTGGTGACGGGCTCGCTCCTCGTGCTGGGCGTGCTCTGCATCGCCCTGCGCGTCCCGGTGGCCGATGACCTCGTCGAGGGCTTCTCCGCCGCCGAGTGGCAGCCGCCCACCGGGTATCCGCCGTTCGCGGCGATCCTGTTCACTCCGGCCGCCTGGCTGCCGGCCGGGCTGCTGAAGGCCGTGCTCGTCCTCGGCGACGCCGGACTGCTCGCCCTGCTGATCGCCCTGTCCTGCCGGCTCGCGGGACTGCCGGCCAGGACCGGGCCCGTCCTGGCCGCCACCATCGCCGGGCTGTGGCTGGAGCCGCTGTTCCAGGCCCCGCTCCCCGGCCAGATCAACCTCGCCCTCGCCTGCCTGGTCCTGTGGGACCTGGCCCGCCCCGGGGCCGCGCTCGGCAAGGGCTTCGCCCTGGGCATCGCCGCCGGGATCACCCTGACCCCGGCGGTCCTCGTCCCCTACCTGCTGGCCACCCGCCGCGTGCCGGCCGGGCTGACGGCACTGGCCGCCCTGGCCGGGACCGCCCTGCTCGGCCGCCTGGTCCTGCCCGAGGAATCCGCCGCCTTCTGGTCCCGGCACCTGGCGGCCACCGGCCGCGCGCTCGTGCTGGACGCGCCGGGCCTGTGGGTCTGGGGCGTCCCCCTGCTCGCCGTGGCCACCGCCCGCATCCGGACGGCGGCCACGGGCCGCTCGGTCAGTCGTTCGCCAGCAGCTCGTCGGCGTCCATGATCCGGTAGGCGTACCCCTGCTCGGCGAGGAACCGCTGGCGGTGCGCCGCGAAGTCCTGGTCGATCGTGTCGCGCGCGACGACCGAGTAGAACCGCGCCTCGTGACCGTCCGCCTTCGGGCGCAGGACGCGGCCCAGACGCTGTGCCTCCTCCTGGCGCGAGCCGAAGGTGCCCGACACCTGGATGGCGACCGTCGCTTCCGGCAGGTCGATGGAGAAGTTCGCGACCTTCGACACGACCAGCACGTTGATCTCGCCCTCGCGGAACGCGTCGAAGAGCTTCTCGCGCTGCGCGTTGGAGGTCTCGCCCTTGATCACGGGGGCGTCCAGGTGTTCGCCGAGCTCGTCGAGCTGGTCGATGTACTGCCCGATGACGAGGGTCTGCTCGCCCCGGTGCTTGCGCACCAGCGCCTCGGTGACCTTCCGCTTCGTCGCCGTCGTCGCGCAGAAGCGGTACTTCTCCTCGGTCTCGGCGGTCGCGTACGCAAGCCGCTCGGACTCGGTCAGGTTGACCCGGACCTCCACGCAGTCGGCCGGCGCGATGTACCCCTGCGCCTCGATCTCCTTCCACGGTGCGTCGAACCGCTTCGGCCCGATCAGCGAGAAGACGTCCGACTCCCGCCCGTCCTCGCGCACCAGCGTCGCCGTCAGGCCGAGCCGGCGCCGCGCCTGCAGGTCGGCGGTGAACTTGAAGACCGGCGCGGGCAGCAGGTGCACCTCGTCGTAGACGATCAGGCCCCAGTCCCGGGAGTCGAAGAGCTCCAGGTGCGGGTAGACACCCTTCCGCTTGGTCGTCAGGACCTGGTACGTGGCGATCGTGACCGGCCGGATCTCCTTGCGCGTACCGGAGTACTCGCCGATCTCGTCCTCCGTCAGCGACGTCCGCCTGACCAGTTCGTGCTTCCACTGGCGGGCCGAGACGGTGTTCGTGACCAGGATCAGCGTGGTCGCCTTCGCCTTCGCCATCGCGCCCGCGCCGACCAGCGTCTTTCCGGCGCCACAGGGCAGCACGACCACTCCGGAGCCGCCGTGCCAGAAGCCCTCGACGGCCTGCTGCTGGTACGGGCGCAGCGCCCAGCCGTCCTCGGCCAGGTCGATCGGGTGCGCCTCGCCGTCGACGTAGCCGGCGAGGTCCTCGGCCGGCCAGCCGAGCTTGAGCAGCGTCTGCTTGATCTGCCCGCGCTCGGAGGGGTGCACGGCCACGGTGTCGGGGTCGAGCCGGGCCCCGACCAGCGGGATGATCTTCTTCGACCGCAGGATCTCCTCCAGCACCGGCCGGTCGGTGCTCGTCAGCACCAGTCCGTGCACGGGGTGCTTGGAGAGGGTGAGGCGGCCGTAGCGGGCCATGGTCTCGGCGACGTCGACGAGCAGCGCGTGCGGCACGGGGTAGCGGGAGTACTCCACGAGCGCGTCGACGACCTGTTCGGCGTCGTGCCCGGCGGCCCGGGCGTTCCACAGCCCGAGCGGGGTGATCCGGTAGGTGTGGATGTGCTCGGGCGCCCGCTCCAGCTCGGCGAACGGAGCGATGGCGCGGCGCGCGGCTCCGGCGAGCTCGTGGTCGACCTCGAGCAGGAGGGTCTTGTCGCTCTGGACGATTAGTGGACCATTCACGCGCAGCGCCCCGTTTCACTCAGGTCAAACCTCCAGTGTGCCGTACGGGGCCGGGGCTGGGAACACGACGCCGTGCGGGTCGGCCGCCCGGCCCGGTGGAAAAACCGCTGACGCTCGCGGAGGGGGCGCGTACGGTCCGGACATGACCGACGATCAGCAGACCTTCGTCCCGGCGGGCTTCACCGTGCCCCGCACCCTCGTCGGCGACGGCTTCCGGCTGGAGCCGCTCGGCCCCGAGCACAACGACCGCGACCTCGCCGCCTGGACCGGCAGCATCGCGCACATCAGGGCCACCCCCGGATTCGTGGGCCGGGGCTGGCCGCCCGTCGAGGGCATGTCCGCCGAGGCGAACCTCGCCGACCTGGCGCGGCACGCCCGCGAGTTCGAGGAGCGGGTCGCCTTCGCGTACAGCGTGCTGGAACCGGCCGACGGCGACGGCGACGGTGCCAGTGCCAGTGCCGGTGACGGTGCCGGTAACGGCCTCGACGACGTCATCGGGTGCCTCTACGTGCATCCCGCGCGCCAGGCACCCGACCGGATCCAGGTGTCCTCATGGGTGCGGGCCGACCGCGCACACCTGGACGCCCCGCTGCGCGACGCCGTACTGACCTGGCTGCACGCCGCATGGCCCTTCGACGGGACGCGGATCGACTACGCGCCCAGGTGAGCCGGGGCCGGGGCCGGGGCCGGGGCGGCGCCGGGGGCCGAACGGGTCGAGGGCGGGAGCCCACGACGTTGCGGCCGGGTGATCGCGGACCGGCGTCATAGGGTGGCCGTCGCTCACAGGCGACGCAGGGGGGACCGTACGCTCCTGACGAACGGACGCTCACGCTCATGACGCAAGCACGCTACGACCGCTCGCTCCTCCACGACTCCTCCGCACCCGCAGGCACCACCGTCCACGACATCGGGCTGCTCGTGCTCCGGCTCGTCGTCGGACTCTCGATGGCCGGCCACGGCACGATGAAGCTCTTCGGCTGGTTCGGCGGCCCGGGCCTCACCGCGACCGGCAAGGGCTTCTCCATGGCCGGCTATCCCGCCGGGGACGTCATGGCCGTCATCGCCGGCCTCTCCGAGACCCTCGGCGGCCTCGGTCTCGCCCTCGGCCTGCTCACCCCGCTCGCCGGCGCGGCACTGACCGGCGTCTTCATCAACATCCTCGACGTCCGGGGCTTCGACGCCTACTTCCCGCCCAAGGGCATCGAACTCGAAGTGGTGCTCTTCGCCTCGGTCATCGCCCTCACGCTCACCGGCCCCGGCCGCTACGCCGTCGACCACTACCTCCCGGTGCTGCGCGAATCACGGCCGCGCTACCGCGTGATCGCCCTGCTCGTGGGCGCCGTCGTCGGCTTCGTCGTGCTGCTCGTCCGGGACTGACGGCGGGGCGCACTCACGCGCCGAGGTGCTCCAGCGGCCCCGACGGGTAGGGGGTCTCCACCGGCAGCAGTGCGCGTGCCGCGGCCTCGGCGCCCTGTGCGCCCGACCGGAGCAGACCGTGGACCTCCCGCGCCAGCGCGGTCACATCGCGGATGGAGACCGTCCACTCGTCGGCGTACGCGCGCGAGGCGGGCCCCGCCAGGCCCAGCTGGAGCGAGCGGTACGGCAGCGGATTCAGGTGCAGGTCACGCTCCGGGTCCCATTGCACGCGGGCGGGCGCGCCGCGCAGCGACTCCTGCCAGGCGGCCCGGTCCGCGTGCACGCCCGCCTCGTAGTGCGACAGGCAGGCGTCGCGCAGCGCCCGGTCGAAGCCCTCGCGGGTGATCTCGATCGCCAGCACCGTCTCCTGGTCGGCCTTGGTGGCCCAGCCGCAGCGGTACATCATCCACAGGAACGACGGCTTGATCCACGTCATCCGCTCCCGCTTCCAGGCGGGCGGGAAACGGTTGTCGCGGGCCGCCGGGACCCCGAGGTGCGGGGCGTAGGCCTGGTAGACGGTGACCGTGGTGTCGGTGTGGGCGGCGCGGATCTGGCGGTGCGGTACCTCGTGCATGGGCCCAGCGTGGAGGGCGGCGGGGCCGCACCGCCAGCCGTTTTCCCTGCGGGTGCCGCGCCGTTGCCGGGGGCCGCCGCCCCGGACCCCCGCGCCTCGAACGCCGGCGAGGCCGGTGGTGCGGCCGGTCCGGAGGGTGCGTCGGGTGCCGGCGGGCTAGAGGTGTTCGTCGGCCAGTTCGGCCACTCCCGTGACGCGGTGGAGGGCGTACGTGCGGACCTCGTCCGCCGTGTGGTCGTAGCCGGTGACGAAGCCGCCCTCGACCCGGACCGGGGCGATGACCCGCTGGCTCGCCGCGCCGTCCGCGTTCACGTAGCCGATCCACACCGCCGACCCGGTCAGTGCCGCCGCCTGCACCGTCGCCAGCGTCTCCGCCGCACTCGTGCGCGGGAGCTCGCCCGGTACCCCCGCTGCCGGCCCCGGCTCCTTGCGGACCGCCGTCGCCGCCATATCGCCCGCACGGATCGCCCGTACGGCCGCCCCCAGCAGCGTCGCGTCCGGCACCGGCGGGCCGTCCGGCACCGGTACCGGGGCCGAGCGGGGTGGCGTGCGGTGGGCGTCGGCCCGCGCCACGAGCACGTCGCCGGTGCCCGACTCCGCGGCCGGCGCGTACCCCATCGCCCGCAGCCCCTCCAGCAGCGCGGTCGGTTCGGCCCGCGCCGCCAGCACCGTCGGCGCCAGCCTGCGCAGCCCCAGCCCCGCCGAGCGCTTGTCCGCGAGGATCTCGCCGAGCATCGCGTCGTCGTCACAGCGCACGTACGAGGAGGCCGCGCCGACCCGCAGGTGCCCGTGCCGACGGGCCACGTCGTCGATCAGGTACGCCAGCGGCTGCGGCACCGGCGTACGGCTGTGCTCCTTGAGGAAGGCGTGCAGATCGGCGGCGGCACGGCCGGCGTCGAGCGCCCGCCGCACCGAGCCCGGTGTGAACCGGTACACCGTCGCCCCGCCCTTGGACTCCACGTCCGCGAGCACCGCCAGGGTGTCCCCGAGCGGGCGGCGCAGCGGCCCCGGCGCCACCGCCGTCAGGTCGGCCTGGAGCAGCACGTGGTCCACCGGCTCCGGCAGCAGCGGCGCCAGCAGCGGAGCCGGGTCCCGGTGCTCCAGCAGGGCACGGCCCGGCCCCGACAGGGCACCGCGGCCGGTCACGCCGAGGACCTCCGCCTCGGTGAGCGCCCAGTTCGCCAGCCGGGCCCGCAGGTCGCTCGCCGTGCGCACGGGACGCTCCCACGCGAGCCGCTCCAGCACCGCGTCCACGTCGGCCGAGCCGCCCTCCGGCAGGTCCGCCAGGAGTTCCAGGACGCGTCGGCGCACCTCGGGCGCGGCGGACCGGTCCAGTTCGGGGCCGAGCGCCGACAGCGTGCGCCCCTTCGCGTCCTGCTCACCGACCAGACCGGCGGTACGGGTCGCCGGCAGCCACGCGGCAGCCAGCACCGACCACTGCTCGGCAGGCTGCAGTTCGCGCCAGTCGTCGAAGGCGGGCGTGGGCGCGTACCGCTCGTCCGCCTCCCCGTCGCTGGCCAGCAGCCCGGCCGCGTAGGCCAGTTCGATCCAGAACGCCGCCGCCGCCTCGGTGGTGTCCAGGCCGGACGCGACCCGCTTCAGGTCCCGTACGGACAGCCCGCCCGCCCGCAGCACCGGCGGACCGGTGTGCTCCCAGGACTTCACCAGCTCCTCGACGGTGGCCAGCGCGGCCAGCGCCTGTCCGGCGGCGTTCGCGTCCACAAGCTGTGGACGGTGCTCGCGGTGCGCCGTCACCGGCGGGGCCACCGGCGCCGTGTCCTTGTGCGCGAGCCCGCCGCGCAGGTGCAGCGCCACCTCCCGCGGCAGGACCACGGTCCGCGCCGTCGCCGGCAGCAGCAGCCCCCGGTCGCGCAGCCAGCGCACCGGCGGCGCCGGATTCGGGGTCACCTCCCCGTACGGAGGCCCCCACACCAGCCGCCCCAGCACCTGGTGCGCCTCGGCCGGGGCCTCGTCCAGCAGCGCCGACATCCGCTCCGGATCGGTGAACAGCGCGGTCAGCGCCGTGACCGCGGAGACCGGGTCGTGCGTGGCGGGCAGCCCGGCCGCCGCCACGATCTCCTGCACCCGGGTCGGGGACATCCCTGCCGTGGCCTCGGCGACGGTCGGCCCGAGCCCCGTCGGGGAGGGCCGCTGCGCGGACGGCGCGAGCAGCTCGCGGGCGGTGCGCACCAGCCGCAGCCGGTCCTCGTCGCCCCACACCAGGGCCTGGTCGCGCAGCACACCCACGGCCCGGGGCAGCGCGGTGCGGGCCCGCTCGTCCTCGCCGCCGGTCAGCAGCCCCTCCAGCACCGGGTACGGGCACGGGTCCGGGGCCACGGCCAGGGCCTCGGCCGTCTGCAGCGTGAACCGGTCCAGGCGCTCCAGCGCCCGCACCACCGAGGCCCGGGTCCCGGCGCGCGTGGCGAGCTGGGTGACGTCACCGGGCACCGGGTTCAGCAGGTCCGGCCGGGAGTGCAGCAGGGCGGAGAGCGCGGCGTCGTCACGGGCGCGCAGCGCCTCGGCGAGGGAGCGCGGGGAGTTCGCCCCGGTCCCGCTCTCCGGAGCTCCCGCAGCAGTGCTTGGCTCGGGCACAGTCGCCTCCCGGTCGCGTCGGCCGGTCGTATCGGCCGGTCCCCATCCGGCCAACGGTATCCGCTGCGACCGGGGCGGCTCCACGGGCGCACGCGCTACCTTCGGGAGAGGCGGTACGGGAGGAGCCTGGGCGTGGGGATCGAAAGCGACCACCTGGTCTACGAATATCTGAGCGCCGTCGGGGATTTGGCGCAACGCCGGCACCTCTCCTCCGGCGACCGGATGCGGCTCGTGGCCGGCCTGCGGGACGAGATCGACCGTCGGCGCGCCAAGTACGACCCGGAGACCCCGGCGGCCGTACGCCGCATCCTGGAGCGCATCGGCACGCCCGAGGAGGTCCTGGACACCCTCGGCTCCCGGCAGGGCACGGCCCCCGCCGCCGACCCCGCCGCGCCGGCCCCGTCGGTGCCCGCCCAGCGGATCCCCCGGCCCGCGGGCCGCCTGCGGCTGCCCGGAGTGCCCACGCCGCGGCCGGCGCCCGAGCGGGAGCCCGAGCCGGAGAACGTACCGCCGCACCTGGCCGGGCTGGACGAGCTCGGCCCGTCCGGCGGCGCCGAGCCCGACTGGTGGCGGATGACCCCCGGCGCCTACGGGGGCGGCCCGCAGGTCGAGGGCTTCGCGGGCGGCATCGAGATCCCGGACCTGTTCAAAGAAGGTCCGGAGGAGGACGCCGGGGAGGAGGGGGCGACCCCGCCGGCCGGGCCGCCGGACTCGCCCCGGAGCCTCGTACGGTTCCTGCGCGAGCGGCGGCGCGCGAAGGCCGAGGCCGCGAAGGCGGCGGCCGGGGCGGAGCCGGAGGCCGCCGCCGCCCCGGCCCGTCCGCGGCCCAACGCCTTCCTGCTGCTGGCGGCGGCCGTCCTCGTCGTCGGTGTCGTCAGCGGGCACTGGCTGCTGCTCGTCATCGGCTGGCTCCTGCCGTACGCCTCGCGGGTGCTGCGCCCGGCCGAACGCAAGTGGGCCGTCTTCGGACCGCCCGGCGTGGTCCTCGCGGGCGCCGCGGTGTGGCTGTGGGGCCGCACCAACGGCAAGTGGGGCGAGACCCTGGCCGACGACCAGGTCGGCGGCGCGGTCCAGGGGATGTGGCCCTGGCTGCTGCGCGGCGCCGCCCTGGCCTCCGTGCTGTACCTGGTGTGGCGGGCCCGCCGGCGCTGAAGCACCGCGGGGGACCGCCACCGCTCAGCCGCCGGGGATGCTCCGCTGCTCCTCCTCCATCGGCTGCGCCTCGGCGGCCCTGACCAGGTCGAGGAAGGCGGGCGCCTTGGCCACTTCCAGCAGCTGGGCGGGGGTGACGGGCGCCGAGGTGTTCGACGCCTCGTGCGGGAACACCGACAGCCTGACGTTGCACGTCCCGTAGCGGAAGGAGACCTCCGTCTCGGTGACCGTGCCGGTCGGGATCGTCGAGGCGTGGGCCTCGATGCCGCCGGGCAGCGTGGCCTTCGCGCAGACGCGGCCCCGGATCTCCTGGCAGGGCGAGGGCTTCTGGCCCGACGGCCGCACCGAGAAGATCAGCGGGAACGCCTTGCCGTCCTTGGTGGCCTGGAAGAAGTTCACCTTCAGGTCGGTGCGCTGCACGGTGCCCACGGCCGGGGGCAGCAGGCTCTGGAGCACACCGACGGCCCGGTCCTGGAAGTCCTCCTGCCGTGCCCGCTCGGCGGGCGGCAGACCGGCCATCGACGATTCGCCCGGCGTCGGTTCGATGTGGACCGGCTGCGGCGGAGCCGTCGGCGACGGCGGCGCGGCCACCACGGCCTCGACCGGGCGCTGCGCGCCGTCACCCGGCAGCAGCGAGGCCGTGACCGCGCCGAGCGTGGCGACGGCCAGCACCCCCGCGCCGATCGCCACCCGGACGCGCGCCCTGCGGCGGCGGCCCTCGGTACGGGCCGGACCCGACAGGTCCATCAGTGCGGGCAGCTCGGCGGTCGCCCGGTCCATCGCCTCGCGCACCAGCAGAGCGGTACGGGCGTCGGCAGTGTCCTCATTGGTACCCATGACGTCTCCTCAGCTCCCGGTGGCGTGGTCGGTGGCGTAATCGGTGGCGTAGACGTGGGCGTCGCCCAGCCGCACGCGCAGCTTCGCCAGCGCACGCGAGCACTGGCTCTTGACCGTCCCCTCGCTGCAGCGCAGCAGTTCCGCGACCGTCTCGACGCTCAGGTCCTCCCAGTAGCGCAGGACGACCATCGCGCGGGCCCGCGGCGGCAGCTCGGCCAGCGCGGCGAGCAGCGTGACGCGCAGGTCGGCGTGGTGCGGCGCCCGTGGCGGGTCCGCCCGCCGGTGGGCCAGCAGGTCCCGCAGCCTCCGGCGCCGCTCGGCGAGGAAGGTGCGGGTCAGCACGGTCCTGGCGTACGCCTGCGGGTGGTCGGCGGCGGCCACGCGCCGCCAGTGCTGGAACAGCTTGGCGAGCGTGGTCTGGGTGAGGTCGCGGGCGCCGTCGGCGTCCCCGCACAGCAGGTACGCCGTCCGGTACAGCCCCCGCTGGGCGCTCCGGGCGAAGGTCTCGAAGTCGAGGCCGCCGGTCGCCGCGTCACGCTCGGCCGCCGGCCCTGGGCCGTACCCCTGCCCGTGGCCGTACCCCTGCCCGGGGCCGTGTTCCTGCCCGTACGCGGGCCCGAAGTCCCGCGCTGCGTTGTGTTCGGCGCCTGGTGGCATCCGCCCTCCCTCTCACGTCGTGTCCGTCACCCCAGTCCTGAGCGCCGCCGCGCCGAAAAGGTTGAACACGAGTTCCGGGGAGGTTCCGGCGAGGTTCGCCCCACCGTCCGCCGCCGTCCGCCCGCCTCGGCACAATGGGCCCCATGAACCTCACCGTCGGCTTCGACCTCGACATGACCCTCATCGACTCCCGGCCGGGCATCCGGGCCGCCTACCGGGCACTGTCGGCCGAGACGGGCACGTACATCGACGCCGACGCCGCGGTCACGCGCCTGGGGCCCCCGCTGGAGGAGGAGCTCGCGCGCTGGTTCCCGGAGGCCGAGATCCCGGCCGTGGCGGACCGCTACCGGGCGATCTACCCCGAACACGCCATCGAGCCGACGCCCGCGATGCCCGGCGCCCGCGAGGCCGTGGCCGCCGTGCAGGCGATGGGCGGCCGTGCGATCGTCGTCACCGCCAAGCACGAGCCCAACGCCCGCCTGCACTTGGCGCACCTCGGCATCGAGCCGGACGCCGTCATCGGCTGGCTGTGGGCGGAGGCCAAGGCGGGCGCGCTGCGCGAGAACGGGGCGCAGGTCTACGTCGGCGACCACATCGGCGACGTACGCGGCGCCCGCACCGCCGGCGCGCTGTCCGTCGCGGTCCCCACCGGGCCCTGCCCCGAGCCGGAACTGCGCGAGGCGGGCGCGGACGTGGTCCTGCCGGACCTCACCGCGCTGCCCGAGTGGCTCGCGCAGTACGTCGCCGCACGAGGCGCCGCCGCAGAGCCCGTCGTCGCGGAGGCCTAGGCCCCCTGGGAGGCGCGGGCCGCCCTGCGCTGGGCCGCCGCCGAGCGCAGCACGCCCGCGGCGGAGATCGCGAAGCCGACGCCCATCAGCATGCACACGGCCCACGCGTACGACGGGAACGGGTCGATGTCGAGGAACAGCGGGGCCATCGTGGCCAGCGTGGCCACGGCCCCGGCGATGAACACGATGCCGCCGGCCCTGACCAGTCCGTCGCCGGGCCGCGCTTCGTCGGAGTGAGGAGTAACAGTCACCTCACCAGGGTAGTTCCCTGGCCGAAGCAGCCGACCGTGAAGGACCGGGGAACGTCTTGTCACCCGGTCCCCGACCATTAGCCTTGAGGTGGCGGGTCACACATGGCCCGCTGCGCTGTTGTCCGGAGCCGTTCGCGGCCCTTCGGACCCCGACGAGCACAAGGACAGAGGACGGACGTGCCTACCGGCAAGGTCAAGTGGTTCAACAGTGAGAAGGGCTTCGGCTTTCTCTCCCGCGACGACGGCGGCGACGTCTTCGTCCACTCGTCGGTGCTCCCTGCCGGGGTCGATGCCCTCAAGCCCGGTCAGCGAGTCGAGTTCGGCGTCGTCGCCGGACAGCGCGGTGACCAGGCGCTTTCGGTGACCGTCCTGGACCCGGCGCCGTCCGTCGCGGCCGCCCAGCGCCGCAAGCCCGACGAGCTCGCCTCGATCGTGCAGGACCTCACCACCCTGCTGGAGAACATCACCCCGATGCTGGAGCGCGGCCGCTACCCCGACAAGACGCACGGCACGAAGATCGCCGGACTGCTGCGCGCGGTGGCCGACCAGCTCGACGTCTGACCCGCGTATGCACACCCGCGCCCCGCCCCTCCTGCGAGGGGCGGGGCGCGGCCGTGCACGGCCCGCGGTCGTTACGGGAAGGCGAGCGCGCCCGGCGCGATGGCCGGTACCAGCCCCTCGGCCGCAGCCCGCGTCAACAGCCCGCGCACTGCCGCGTAGCCGGAATCGCCCAGGTCCGCCGTGAACTCGTTGACGTACAGCCCGATGTGCTGGTCGGCGACGGCCGGGTCCAGCTCCTGCGCGTGCGCGCGGACGTACGGGCGGGAGGCCTGCGGGTCGTCCCAGGCCATCCGGACCGAGGTGCGCGCCGACTCGGCCAGCTCCCGCAGCCGCTCCGTACCCAGCGAGCGCTTCGCGATGATCGCGCCGAGCGGGATCGGCAGGCCGGTCGTGGACTCCCAGTGCTCGCCCATGTCGGCCAGGCAGTGCAGCCCGTAGTCCTGATAGGTGAACCGGGCCTCGTGGATGACCAGTCCGGCGTCCACCCGGCCGTCGCGGACCGCCGGCATGATCTCGTGGAACGGCAGCACGACCACCTTGCCGACGCCCTCCGGTAGCACGTCCGCCGCCCACAACCGGAACAGCAGGTAGGCGGTGGACCGTTCGCTCGGCACCGCCACCGTCTTCCCCGCCAGGTCCAGGCCCGGCTCCGCCGTCAGCACCAGCGGGCCGCAGCCGCGCCCCAGGGCCCCGCCGCACGGCAGCAGCGCGTACTCCTCCAGCACCCACGGCAGCACCGCGTACGACACCTTCAGCACGTCCAGCTCGCCGCGCTCGGCCATGTCGTTGGTGATGTCGATGTCCGCGAAGGTGACGTCCAGGGCGGGCGCGCCGGGCACCCGGCCGTGCGCCCACGCGTCGAAGACGAACGTGTCGTTCGGGCAGGGCGAGTAGGCGATCCTCAGCGGGTCACCGTTGCCCACGGTGTTGCTCATGGCGTTCTCCCCAGTTCGCGAGTACGGGCCCCAGCACCCGGAAGCCCTCGGCGAGCGCCGTCAGCGCGTCCCCGATCCGCCAGGCGGCACGGTCGCGCGGGCCCACGGCGTTGGACACGGCACGGATCTCCAGTACG
The DNA here is from genome assembly GCF_000720645.1 of Streptomyces sp. NRRL S-378. Lineage (NCBI taxonomy): Bacteria > Bacillati > Actinomycetota > Actinomycetes > Kitasatosporales > Streptomycetaceae > Streptomyces > Streptomyces sp. NRRL S-378. The sequence goes on along the minus strand of NZ_JOBX01000024.1, from coordinate 120,790 downwards.
GGCAGCCCGTGCGCGGCGGCGGCCTCCGCGACCCCGAAGCCCTCCATGGCCTCGGCCCCGGCCATCGGGTGCCGGGCCGCGAGCGCGGCGGCCCCGTCGGCGGTACCGGTCACGGTGGAGACGGTCAGCACGGGCGCCAGGAGCGCCCCGGTCGCCTCCGCGGCCCGGGCGGCCAGCTCGTCGGGCGGCAGGTGCACGCTGCGCCCGAAGCCCAGCGAGGCGACGTCGACGAACCCGTCGGGGGTCTGCGCCCCCAGGTCGGCCGCGACGATCGCGTCCGCGACCACGAGGGAGCCGACCGGGGCGGCGGGCACGAACCCGCCGCCGATGCCTGCGCTGACGACCAGCCCGTATGCGGTTTCGGCGAGGGCCAGCGCCGTGGCGGTGCCCGCGGCGGCCGCCGCGGGACCGACGCCGCCGACGAGCACGTCGAAGGCGATGCCCGGAAGGTCCCGGCGGGTGATGAGGTATCCGCCGGGGAGCGTGCGCGGCTCAGGACCGGGACTGTCCGGATGAGGGGTCAGACCGGCGAGGACGGAGTCCGACTCCGCCCCCACCGCCGTCACGACGAGCGCGCGCACCGGTGTCGTCCGGTTACTTGAGCTTGAGGTTGAAGGACCAGACGGCGAGCGGCTTGCCGTCCTCGCCGATCTGCAGGATGGCCAGCTTCTTCGAGGTCGGGGCCTCGCCCTGGCCGCCCGTCGCGAAGACGTCGGCGTGCGGGAAGCTGCGGTACGTGCTCGACGAGGGCTCGGTGATCGGCTGGCCGTCGAGCACCGCCGACCAGCGCTTGCCGTCCTCGACGATCTCCGGCTCGACGCCGAGGCGCAGCGTGTCGCCGCGGCCGTACTCGATGGTCTTGGGGTTCTTCAGGTTCGTGAGGCAGTCCTGGACCTCGTCCATGGAGAGCTCCTTGCCGTCGTTGTGGCAAGAGGCCTCGGCGGACACCGACGAGCTGCCGACCGTCACGGTCGCGAGCGGGGTCGGCTTGTCGCAGGCGGAGAGGAGGAGGAGGCCGGCGGACACGGCTCCGAGGGCCGCGACGCTGCGGCGGGCCCTACCCGAGAAAAGCGGTGCGGTCATGAGCCGAAGGCTATCGGGCCCCTGGGCTGCGCCGCTGCATGGGGTACCGCCGACCTGCGGCGTGGCTCCCGCCGGGGTCCGGTTTGCGTGGGCGCGCCGCGGTTCGGCTCCCGCCGGGCGGCCGTTCTCGCACGGGCGCGGCGCCGTCGCGGGGTGCTGCACCGGGCCCCCGCGCCTCGAACGCCGGCGGGGCCGGGCGGGCGCGGGCGCCCCGGACACCGGCGGCCCGGCAGGGCCGTGGCGGGCCGGGCTCAGGCCACTCGGGGGCGGGACGGGCGCTGCTGGGGGTGGTGGCGGGGGGCCGACAGGGCGCCGCGTACGGCCATCACCGCGCCCAGCGCGACGATCGCCGCCGCCACCGCCATGCCCAGGACGCCGTTCAGCGGCAGCACGATCCCGATCGCCCCGCCCAGCACCCAGGCCACCTGCAGCAGCGTCTCCGAACGGGCGAACGCGGACGTCCGTACCGCCTCCGGCACGTCCCGCTGGATCATCGCGTCCAGCGACAGCTTCGCCAGCGCCTGGCAGAAGCCCGCCGTCGCCGCCAGCACGGCCATGAACACCCCGCTGTAGAAGACGGCCGCCAGCACCGCCACCCCGAGCGTCACGCACAGCACCGCCGCCACGATCGCCTCCGGCGCCCGCGCCCGCAGCCACGCCCCCACCGCCGTACCGCAGGCGTTGCCCACCCCCGCCGACACGCCCACGATGCCCAGCGACACCGCCGCGCTCTGGCCCGCCAGCGGATGCTCCCGCAGCAGGAACGCCAGGAAGAAGATCAGGAACCCGGACAGGGCGCGCATCGACGCGTTCGCCAGCAGCCCGCACAGCACGCTGCGGCTCACCGTCCGCAGCCCCGGCCGCTTCGAGTGCGCCTCGTGCGTGGACAGCCGGGCGCGCCGCTCACCCTTCGCCTCGTCCACCTTGTGCGGCAGCGTGAATGCGGCGAAGGTCCCGCCCACGAAGATGACGCACGCCCCGTACAGCGGCCACTGCGGCCCGATCGAGTTCAGCCCGGCGGCCACCGGCGCCGCCGCGCCCGTCGCCAGCAGGCCGGCCAGGGTGACCCGGGAGTTCGCCTTGACGAGTGAGAATTTCGGCGGCAGGAGCCGGGGCACCACCGCACTGCGCACCACCCCGTACGACTTGGATGCCACCAGCACGCCCAGCGCCTCCGGGTACAGCTGCAGACCCCCCGTGGCCACCACGGCCGACATCAGCAGCGCGAGGACCGCCCGTGCCAGCATCGCCGCCGCCATCGAGGCCCGCCGCCCGTGCGGCAGCCGGTCCAGCAGCGGACCGATCACCGGGGCCAGCACCGTGAACGGCGCCATCGTGATCGCCAGGTACAGGGCCACCCGGCCCCGCGCCTCGTCCGTCGGCACGGAGAAGAACACCGTCGACGCCAGCGCCACCGTGATCATCATGTCGCCCGCGCCGTTGATCGCGTGCAGCTCGATCAGCTTGCCGAGACCCGACTCACCGGCCCCGTGCGCGTGCGTGGCCCGCCGGATCCCCTTGGCCGGACCGGTGATCGGACGGTGCAGCGCACGCCCGACGGCCCGGCCGGCCCGCCTGGCCGGTCCCGAGCCGTCGTCGGACGACCGTACGGGTGCCACACTCGACATAGTGCCCCACCCGGCCCCCGCAGGGCGCCTCCCGGCGCGTCGCGGAACCGGCGGCTTGTCCGCGAATCGGACCTTGCATGTGTGCCCAGGGCTTAAGAGGAGGTAGCGTGCGTAGCGCGCCACCGGCGGTTGCTCCTGGCCGCGCGCCTCTTCGTGATCCCGCAGAATGGATCGCAGTGAGGTGCGCCCGGAGTCCGATCGGGTGCGGACGTCGACGCGGCCCTCTGGTCCGCTCCGCCCGCTCCTCGTGCGGACAGCACCACCGGGTCGTTGTGGACGACAGTACGGACGGCGCACACGTGAGACGGCGTAGGAGAGAACGAGACCAGTGAGTGCTGCGACGACGCGAAGCCGTACCCCGCGTACCCCCGACCGCCTGTGCGTGGAGGCGGTGGAACTCGCCCGCGCGGCCGCCGAGGAGGCAGCCTTCCCCGGCGTGGTGGGCGCCCACGTCTCCGCCGTGGCGGAGGGCGACCGCGTCGTCACCCACTTCTTCGAGTCCAAGGAACCGGGATACCGCGGCTGGCGCTGGGCCGTCACCGTCGCCCGTGCCTCCCGCGCCAAGAACGTCACCCTCGACGAAACGGTGCTGCTCCCCGGCGACGACGCCCTGCTCGCCCCCGAGTGGGTGCCGTGGAGCGAGCGGCTGCGCCCCGGAGACATGGGCCCGGGCGACCTGCTGCCCACCGAGGCCGACGACCTGCGGCTGGAGCCGGGCTGGTCGGGCGAGGACACCCCGCCGCCGAACTCCGTCGTCTCCCCCGAGATGGCCGAACTGGTCGAGGCCGAGGACGCCGACGTCACCGACCGCGTGACCGTTCCCGCCCGCGGCTCCATCTCGTCGGTCGCCGAGGAGCTCGGCATGCGCCGGGCGCGCGTGCTCTCCCGCTACGGGCTGCACACCGCGGCCGACCGCTGGGACGAGTCCTTCGGCGCGAAGACCCCGATGGCGCAGGCAGCCCCCGCATCCTGCGTCTCCTGCGGCTTCCTCGTCGCCATCGGCGGCTCGCTCGGCCAGGCCTTCGGCGTCTGCGCGAACGAGTTCAGCCCGGCCGACGGCCGCCTGGTGTCGCTGTCCTACGGCTGCGGCGGCCACTCCGAGGCCGCGGTCATGCCGGCGCCGCTGCGGCCGGCCCCGCCGGTCCTCGACTCGATGGCCTCGGACGAGTTCGTCCTGAGGCCGGCCGCCGACACGGGCTCCGTGCCGGCCCCGGACGTCCAGGCCGCCGACCTGGACCTCGGCCACTCGTAACCCGGTACCCGACACGTCCGGCGCCCGCCCCCGGCGCCCGGCACCCGTACGGGCTCCTCCGCGCCGCGCGCCGTCAGTCCCGCGCGCGGCGCCGGAAGAGGCGCTTCGCACCGAAGACCAGGGCCAGGCCGCCCGCCAGGACCAGGGCGCCCTTGCCGAAGCCGCCCGTCGGCTCCGGCGCGGCCGCCGCGTCCGGAGGGGACCCCGGCTGCGGCGAGGCCGAACCACCGGGCGTGGCCGCCGCGGCCACCGGGACCGCGACGACCCGGCTGCTCGCGCCCTCCGAGCCGAACATGAGCGTCGAGCCGTCCGCCGCGTACGTCACCGACTCCGCCTGCCCCTGCCACGGCGCGTCGACCCGCTCGCCCTCGCCCTGCGGCCGGCCGTCCTTCCACGGGTACGTCCGGGCGGTGAAGTAGCCGCGCAGGGCCAGCCGGTTCCCGTCCGGGGAGAACGCCCCGTCCGTCACCCACGGGACGTCGGCGACCCGCCGGAACACGTTGGCCCCGCCCGCCGACAGCTCCGCGGGACCCTCGTACAGGCCGCCCCTGCTCTCGTGCTTGCTCGCGATGTAGACCCGGCCCGTCACCGGATGCACCATCAGGGACTCGGCGTCGCGCGGCCCGTCCTCGTACCGCACCGTGAACTGCGTTGCCTTGACGGTGACATCACCCAGTTGCCGTGGCTCCTGGAAGCGGTAGATCCACACGTGGTCCCAGGTGCCGCCCCGGTTGTCGCCGATGTCCCCCACGTAGAGCTGCCCGTCCGGGCCCAGCGAGATCGCCTCGACGTCGCGCGGCCTGCCGATGCCCGTCAGCGTCACCCGGGCCACCGTGCTGCCGGTGGCCGAGTCCACCGCGTAGACGTACGGGCCGTCCTCGCTGTCGTTGTGCGTCCAGTAGACCCCCGGATGGAGGCGGCTGGCCGCCAGCCCGCTCGACTCCTTGATCCTCGGATCGGAGATGGTGAACGAGGACGCCCCGGGGGACTGCGCGGCGGACGCCGCCCCCGGCAGCACGGCGACGACGACGGCGGCGGTCAGGGCGGTGGCGGCGGCGCTCGCGCGGGCGGCGGCGGACGGCGGGGACAGGCGCATCCTCCCAGCCTGCCAGGAGGTGCCGCGTGTCCGGCGTCACAGGGGTTTCTGTCGCGTGATCCGCGATGATGACCGGATGCGTTTCATGTTCGTCGGCGACTCCATGACCATCGGACGCGCCGGCGACTACACCTGGCGCTACCGGATGTGGCAGCACCTCGACTCGACCTTCGGCGGCCCCTACCGGATCGTCGGCCCGCGCTGCGAGGTCTACGACACCACCGCCGACGCGGCCGTCAGCCACGACTACGCCGACCCGGGCTTCCCGGAGCACGCCCGCCGCCACCTGGCCGGCTGGGGCGAGGGCTGGCAGCACATGGCCCCCGTCATGGGCGAGACCGTGGCCGCGCACCGCCCCGACGTACTCCTGGTCTCCCTGGGGCTGATCGACCTCGGCTTCTACACCGACGCCGAGCAGACCGCCGACAACGTCCGCCGCTTCATAGCGGGGGCCCGCGCCGCCCGTCCCGGCGTCCGCATGGTGCTGCTGCCGGTCATCCCGAACAGCCGGGCCGAGGAGGACGCCCCCTTCGCCGCCGAGGTGACCCGCTTCAACGAGCTCCTCGCGAAGGCCGTCGCCGACCTCACCACGGACGCCTCGCCGATCCTGCTGGCCGCCCGCCCGGCCTCGTACGACATCCACCACGACACCTACGACGGCACCCACCCCAACGCCTCCGGCGAACACCGGCTGGCGGGGGAGTTCGCGGCGGTCCTCCACCAGGCCTGGGGCATCGGAGCCCCCTACCGCCCGGCCCGGGACCCGTAACACGCCCTTCACGGGAGGGTCTTGCCTCGAGTGCACTCCAAGCAGTTGGCTAGTGACCCATGAAGTACACACAGCTCGGACGTACCGGCCTCAAGGTCAGCCGACTTGTACTCGGCACCATGAACTTCGGACCCCAGACCACGGAGCCCGAAAGCCACGCGATCATGGATTCGGCCCTCGACGCGGGCATCAACTTCTTCGACACGGCCAATGTGTACGGGTGGGGTGAGAACAAGGGCCGCACCGAGGAGATCATCGGCACCTGGTTCGCCCAGGGCGGCGGGCGGCGCGAGAAGACGGTCCTCGCCACCAAGGTCTACGGCTCCATGTCCCGCGAGGGCGAGACCTGGCCCAACTACGACCGTCTGTCGGCGCTGAACATCCGGCGGGCCGTCGACGCCAGCCTCAAGCGGCTGCAGACCGACTACATCGATCTCTACCAGTTCCACCACGTGGACCGGCGGACCCCCTTCGAGGAGATCTGGCAGGCCGTCGAGGTCCTCGTACAGCAGGGCAAGATCCTCTACGCCGGTTCCTCCAACTTCCCCGGCTACAAGATCGCCCAGGCCAACGAGGTCGCGGCGCGCACCGGGCGGCTCGGCCTGGTCAGCGAGCAGTGCCTCTACAACCTCGCGGAGCGGCGCGCCGAGATGGAGGTCATCCCGGCGGCCCAGGAGTACGGGCTCGGCGTCATCCCGTGGTCCCCGCTGCACGGCGGGCTGCTGGGCGGGGTCATCAAGAAGGAGGCCGTCGACGGCCGCCGGGCCTCCGGGCGGTCGGCGGACGCCCTCGCGAACAGCGCCGTGCGCGCGCAGGTGCAGGCGTACGAGGACCTGCTCGACAAGCACGGCCTGGAGCCGGGCGAGGTCGGGCTGGCCTGGCTGCTGACGCGTCCCGGGGTCACCGGGCCGATCGTCGGGCCGCGTACGCCGGAGCAGCTCGCCTCGGCGCTGCGCGCCGTGGAGCTGGAGCTGGGCGAGGACGTGCTGACCGGGCTGGACGAGATCTTCCCCGGTCCGGGGCCCTCGCCGGAGGCCTTCGCCTGGTAGGCGCCGCCGACGGCCGCCGCAGGGCCTACTGCCCGGTGGCGGCCGCCACGGCGACGACGAGGAACATCAGCACGAGCACGCCGGCCATCACACGGTTTCTGGTCTTGGGATCCACCCGTCGAGCGTAACGCGGCAGCCCCCGCATCGTGGACGCAGGGGCTGTGCCGTGGTGGGTGCGCTGCCGGCCGTGGCCGGGCGGTCACTGCCAGCTCATGTCACCGTTCTGGGCGGCGACCGGGGGCTTCGCGGCGGAAACCGGGGCCGCGGAGGCGACGGCCGGGGCGCCGAGGACGAGGGCGAGGGCGACGACCGCGGCGGCCTTGACGATGCGGGTGGTGTTCATGATGACCGGTGTCCCTTCGGAGGTGCCGTGAGGCGGCGTGCGTGTCAGTGGCTTCCCGGTCGGTCCCGCACCCCGCGGTGGCGCTGTCCCTTTCCGGTGAGACATAGCTAAGCCGCAGCTCAGCGGGGGGTGAAGAGATATCGGCTGGCCCAAACCGTCCGTGGACGGATGAGGACACGGACGCGGGCGCGGACGCAGGCACGGACGAGGGCTCGCACGAGTCAAGGGCCGGCCCCGGGGCCCGGCCCGAACCGCCCCCGGGCAGCCCTGCGGAGTCAGCCGCTCCGCTGCTCCAGCAGGGCCAGTGGCATCAGCGGGACGCCGACGTCCAGCAGGCGCGCGGTGGGCAGCACCCGCGCGCCGAGCAGGCGGCGGCAGACGGACTCGGCGTGCCGCTCCGCCTCCTCCAGGGATTCCGAGAGCAGGTAGAAACCGAGGGTGAAGTGCTCCGCGGACTGCGGGTGCACGGCCAGGTGCTCCACCCGGTCCCGCGGGCGCAGCCCGGCACGGGCGGCCTCGCGCAGGTCATCGGGCACTTCCACCGGAGGGACCGTCCGCAGACGGGCATGGACGAGGTACATGCCTCCACGGTCGCCCCACCGGACCCGTGCAGGACACCGAACCGGGTGGCCGTTTGTGGCCCTGGACACATCTGGCCAGCCGGCGCTTCTTTGAGATGATCTTCTGGTTGAAGTGCCAACGGGGTGGGGGGAACCACATGTTGACCGAACTGGGCCTCGATGCGAGAGCCGAGGCCGTCTACCGCGCCATGCTCATGGAACCCGGGTCGGGCGTCGCCGCGCTCGCCGGTGCCGTGGGGATCGGCGAGGGCGACGTACGCGAGGCCCTGGACCTGCTGAGCGAGCTGGCCCTGGTCCAGCCGTCGGCCGACGACAGCGGGCGGCTGCGCGCCGTCTCCCCGGACATCGGGATGGAGATCCTGATGGCCCGCGGGCAGGCGGAACTCGCCGCGCAGCAGCAGCGGCTGGAGGCGTCCCGGGCCGCCGCGGCCCGGCTGATCTCGGAGTACTCGGAGCTGCGGCCGGCCGCCCGGCATCCGGGCGTGGAGCAGCTCATCGGCCTCGACGCGGTCCGTGACCGGCTGGTCGCGCTGACCCGGGAGACGAAGGAGGAGCTCCTGGCGTTCTCGCCGGACGCCACGCTGAGCGAGACGGCCCTGGCCGCGTCGCGCCCGCTGAACAGGACGCTGCTCGAACGCGGCGTCCGCATGCGCACCGTCTACCTGGACAGCGTGCGCAACAGCCGCCCCTCCATCGAGCACGCGAACTGGCTCACGGAGCTCGGCGGCCAGGTCCGTACGGTGGCGTCGCTGCCGACGCGGATGCTCATCGTGGACCGCAGGACGGCGCTGATCCCGGTGAGCGACGACTCCGCGGCGGGCGCGGTCGTCCTGACCGGGCACGGCATGCTGGTCGCCCTCTGCGCGCTCTTCGAGTCGACGTGGGCGGCGGCGCAGCCGCTGGCGGAGGTGGCGGTCCTCGGGCCGGACGGTTTGACCGCGCAACAGGCAGCAGCAGTAAGGCTGTTGGCCGAGGGGCACACGGACGACGCGATAGCCAAGCGGCTGGGCGTCTCCTCGCGCACGGCCCGGCGCATCGCCAACGAGCTGATGGAGCGGCTCGGTGCCCGCAGCCGCTTCGAGGCCGGGGTCCGGGCCGTCCAGGAGGGCTGGCTGCCCACGCGCGCCTAGCGGGGGTACCGCAGCCGTCACGCCGTACGAAAGCCGCCCGGCGGGACCACGAGAGTGGTCCCGCCGGGCGGCTTTCGTGTGTGCGGGATGGGGAGGGCGGACGAGGGGCCGGATCAGGCCATCGTGGACGGGTCCGGCCATGGCCCGTTCGGGCCAGTCGATCTCTCTTCCGTCCGGCCCGGGCAGCGGCGAATCTATTTCTTGTCAGCGGGGCAGCCCCCCGGGGACGAGCACCGAAGGCCCTGAAAGCCCTTCAACGGACGGGACCGCGGGACGTCCTGGGGCGATGGGTTCCAGCCACCAGATCATTTCGTTTCGGAAGGACGAAGCCCCCATGCGTACGGGAATCCTCAGGGCCACCGCGGTCGTCGCCCTCACCCTCGGCATCACCTCCGTCGCCCCGATGGCCTCCGCCCACGCCCCGGCCCACCCGGTCCCGGCGACCGGAACGGCAGGCCCGGCGGGTACCCCGCCCGCCCCGCTCACCGGGGTGGCCGGCTCCCGCTAGACGCGCCGCGCCCGCACCATCCGCAGGATCCCCAGGACCGCTGTACCTGCAGGACAGCTGTCCGTCCGCCACACCTCGTACCGCCGTACCTCGAACGCCGCGCATCGCACCCAGGACGTCGCACCCAGCGCATCGCACCCAGCGCATCGCACCCAGCACGTCGCACCCAGCGCATCGCACCCAGCACGTCGCACCTCGCACGACCGCCGGTCGAGCCCTCGCTCCCGGCCCTCCAGACCTCCTGACCCACCAGAACCGGAGCACAGCCATGTCCCGACACCTGCCCAGAACCCGCCACGCAGCCGTCGCCGCACTGATCGCCGGCGCCGTCGCCGCCGGCACCGTGGTCGCCGTCGACTCCGCGGCGGTCGCCGCACCGGCGGCCGTCACCGCCGAACCCCCCGCGAACCCCGATTACGGCAGCCCCGGCCAGGGCGAGGAGGAAGCGGTCGACGGGGAGTTCCGGGCGACGACCTTCGCCGCTGCGACCACCACGCAGATCACCCGCAGCTCGGTCATCGCCCGGGCCAAGAGCTGGGTCGGCATAGGCCTGGACTACAACAGCGGCGCCCGTCACGGCGGATACCGCACGGACTGCTCGGGCTACGTCTCGATGGCCTGGGACCTGGACTTCCAGCCGGCCACCAACAGCTTCGCCTCCCGCGGCGTGACCGAGTCGATCACCAAGTCCGAACTGAAGGCGGGCGACGCGCTCCTGGACGACGACCCGGGCTCCTCCGGACACGTCGTCCTCTTCGAGAAGTGGGCCAACTCCGACCGCACGCAGTACTGGGGCTTCGACTTCACGCCCAGCGGCGTCCACCACCGCGTCTACGACTACCCGTACTACCCGGGCTACGGCCCCTATGCGCCCGTCCGCTACAAGAACATCGCCGACGACGTGACCACCCCGCCGGCGCCCAAGCCCGGCATGACCGACCTCGTCGCGGCCAACATCAACGGCGACGCCGTGGACGACGTGGTCGGGGTCGAGGCCTCGACCGGCAAGCTGTGGCTCTACAAGGGCGCCTCCAACGGCACCATCGCCTCCGGCGGCAACCGCGTGGAGATAGGCAGCGGCGGCTGGAACGGCATGGCCAACCTGGCCGCCGGCGACTACAACGGCGACCGCAAGGACGACATCGTCGCGGTCGAGGAGGCCAGCGGAAAGCTGTACCTCTACCCGGGCACCGGCAGCGGTCTCTCCTCCCGCAAGGAGATCGGCTCCGGCGGCTGGAACGGCATGACCGAGCTGATGGGCGGTGACTTCAACGGTGACGGCAGGGCCGACGTCGCCGCCGTCGAGAAGTCGACGGGCAAGCTGTGGCTCTACAAGGGCAACGGCACCGGATCGATCGGCGGCGGCAGCAGCCGCGTCCTGATCGGGTCCGGCGGCTGGAACAGACTGCACGACCTGGTCGGCATGGACGTCGACAACGACGGCAGGACCGACGTCGTCGGGGCGGAGAGCTCGACGGGCAAGCTCTTCCTCTACAAGAGCAACGGCACCGGCCTCAACGCCCGCACCGAGATCGGCTCGGGCGGCTGGAACGGCATGAACGACCTCATCGGCGGCGACTTCACCTCGAACGCGAACGACGACCTCGTCGGCGTCGAGAAGGCCACCGGAAAGCTCTACCTCTACCCGGGCACCGGCACGGGTCTGGGGGCGCGCAAGGAGATCGGCTCCGGCGGCTGGTAGCCACGGCGCATCTCCCCGCTCTCCTTTCGCAACTCCCCTCCCTGACGCTCTTTTTGGCACCCTCGTGCCGGTTTGGAAGCACTCCCATGTCTGTTGAGACCACCACCGCCACCACCTCGGCCCCCTCCGCCTTCTCCCGCCTGATGTCCCGCCGGGTCCGCATCGCCACCGGCCTCGTCTGCGCCACCGTCGCCGCGGTCGCCCTCTCCGCCGGCGGTGCGAACGCCGACGGCGGCCCGGAGGACCCGCACGGCGACATGACCGAGCTGACGGCCGCCGACCTCGGCCTGCCCGAGGCCTCGCAGATGATGGCCATGGCGGCCACCTCGGGCGACGACCGCCCCGACTTCCAGATGCCGTTCAAGTGCGGCGAGACCTGGCAGGGCGCCTCCCGCTCCCACCACAGCCCCAGCGCCAACGCGATCGACTGGACGCAGGGCGGCTCGACGGTCAACTCCCCGGTCGTGGCGAGCGCCGACGGCGTCGTGTCCAAGGTGAGGGACCTCGGCGGCTCCAGCTACGGCAAGTACGTGGTCATCAACCACGGCGGCGGCTGGTCCACCGTCTACGCCCACCTCAACGGCTTCAACACGTCCACCGGTGCCACGGTCAAGGCCGGACAGCAGATCGGCATCGTCGGCAGCACCGGCAACTCCTCCGGCGCCCACCTGCACTACGAGCAGCGTCACGACCTGGTCGACCAGCGCACGGTCTTCAACGGCAGCGCCTTCGGCGGCTCCGGCTCCTGGTCCAAGTCGCTGACCAGCAAGAACTGCGAGACCAAGGCGCCGGAGCCGAAGCCTGAGGGCCCCGGTGACGGGGGTGCCGGCTCCACCGGCATGGTCGACCTGGCCTCGGCCGACCTCAACGGCGACAACGTCGTCGACGTAGCGGCCGTGGAAGCGTCCACCGGCAAGCTGTGGCTCTACAAGGGCGCCTCCAACGGCACCATCGCCTCCGGCAGCAACCGCGTCCTGATCGGTTCGGGCGGCTGGAACGGCATGTCCAACCTGACCGGCGGTGACTTCACCGGCGACGGCAAGGACGACATCGTCGCGGTCGAGGAGTCCACCGGCAAGCTGTGGCTCTACAAGGGCGCCGACAACTCGACGATCTCCTCCGGCGGCAGCCGCGTCCTGATCGGTTCGGGCGGCTGGAACGGCATGTCCAACCTGACCGCCCTCAACCTCAACGGCGACAAGATCGCCGACCTGGCGGCCGTCGAGAAGTCCACCGGCAAGCTGTACCTCTACCCGGGCAACGGCACCGGCCTGAACGCCCGCAAGGAGATCGGCTCGGGCGGCTGGAACGGCATGTCCAACCTGACGGGCATGGACCTCAACAACAGCGGCCGCCAGGACCTGGTCGCGGTGGAGAAGTCCACGGGCAAGCTGTTCATGTACCCCGGCGACAAGGGCTACCTGAGCCCGCGCATCCTGATCGGCTCGGGCGGCTGGAACGGCATGTCCGACCTGATCGGCGGCGACCTGCTGAACTCGCAGCTCTCGGACGACCTGATCGCCGTCCAGAACTCCACCGGCAAGCTCTTCCTCTACCCGGGCACCGGTGCCGGCGGCCTGGGCGCCCGCAAGGAGATCGGCGTCGGCGGCTGGTAAGCACCGGCTGGGCAGCGGGTGGTGACCACCTGAAGTGAAGACACGTGAGGCGGCCCGTCCCTGCAGGACGGGCCGCCTCACGGCGTTCGCGAGCCGCCTGCGCGGATCAGCCGGCCAGCGGCCAGGCGCGCACGGTCTCGTAGCGGGGCTGTTCACCCCGCACCCCGCTCACGGGCAGGTGGCTGCGGACCAGGCTGAGCGTGTCCACCTGCCAGGCCGTGCCCTCGAAGTCCGCGAGCGCGTCCAGGTACGGGCGAAGCGGCGCGGCCCCGCCGTGGCCCTGCCCGTGGCCGTGCCCGTGGTTGCGGGCCAGGGTGAGGTGCGGGGTGTACCGGTGGTGCTGCTCCATCGGGATCCCGGCCCGCCTCGCGGCGGCGTCGGCCCGGTCGGCGAGCAGGCGCATGGTGTCGAGCTCGCCGGCGGCGCCGGTCCACAGGGCGCGGTCGCCGAAGTGCCCGCAGCCGCGCAGGCGCAGGGCGAAGGGCGGCGTACGGTGGGCGGCCCGCTCCAGTCGGGCGTACAGCTCGGGGAGCGCGTCGTCGCGGACCTCGCCCATGAAGGCGAGCGTGAAGTGCCAGCCGGCTCGGGTGGTCCAGGTCAGCCGGTCGTCGTGGACCGCGTCCACGGCGGCGGCGAGCTCGGCGACGGCCTTCTCGGGCGGCAGAACGGCGGCGAACAGTCTCATGCGGTGAGCGTATGCCCTGCGCGCCGCCGACCGCCGGGGTCCGGGGCGGAGCCCGGCGGGGTCCGGGGCCGAGCGCCGTGAGGCACCGGGCCGGACCCCGCCGGAGGTATCCGGTCAGGCCACCGTCACCAGTTCGCGGTGGCGCGGAACGGCCGGGACGAAGGTCACCCCGTGGCGGCCGACCCGCAGCCGGAGGTTGCCGACACGGGCCAGGACGACGCCGATGGCCACGGACGCGGCCAGGGAGATCAGGGCGCCCGAGGCCATGCCGACGCGTGCTCCGTAGGTGTCCGTGATCCAGCCGAGGAGCGGGGCGCCCAGCGGGGTGCCGCCGGTGAACACCATCATGAACAGGGCCATGACCCGGCCGCGCATCTCGGGGTCGGTGGCCATCTGCACGCTGGAGTTGGCGGTGACGTTGACGGTCAGGCCGAAGACGCCGATGGGCACGAGCAGCGCGGCGAACAGCCAGAAGCCGGGGGCGAAGGCCGTCACGAACAACAGTACGGAGAACAGTGCGGCCGCGGCCACCAGCAGCCGCAGTCGGGATTGCCCGCGGCGGGCGGCGAGCAGGGCGCCCGCGAGGGAGCCGGCCGCGATCAGGGTGTTGAAGAGCCCGTAGGTGCCGGCGTCGCCGTGGAAGACGTCGCTCACGTACGCCGACAGCCAGATCGGGAAGTTGAACCCGAAGGTGCCGATGAAGCCGACGAGGACGATCGGCCAGACCAGCTCGGGCCGTCCGGCGACGTAGCGCAGGCCCTCGCGCAGCTGTCCCTTGGCGCGGGGCCGTGGCTCGACGGGGTGCAGTTCCTTCGTCCGCATCATCAGCAGGCCCGCGATGGGTGCGGCGAAGGACAGGCCGTTGAGCAGGAACGCCCAGCCGGAGCCGACGGCGGTGATCAGCACGCCGGCGATCGCCGGGCCGACCAGCCGCGCGGACTGGAAGTTGGCCGAGTTGAGGCTGACGGCGTTGGCGACCTGGTCCTTGCCGACCATCTCGGGGACGAACGTCTGCCGGGCCGGGTTGTCCACGACGGTGATCAGGCCGAGGAGGAGGGCCGCGAGGTAGACGTGCCAGACCTGGACGTGTCCGGCCAGGGTGAGGGCGGCCAGTGCGATGCCGGTCAGGCCCATGGCGCTCTGGGTGGCGAGGAGCAGGGGCCGCTTGGGCAGCCGGTCGGCGAGTACGCCTCCGTAGAGGCCGAACACCAGCATCGGCAGGAACTGCAGGGCGATGGTGATGCCGACGGCGGAGGCGGAGCCGGTCAGTGAGAGGACCAGCCAGTCCTGGGCGATGCGCTGCATCCAGGTGCCGGTGTTCGAGACGACCTGCCCGGTCGCGAAGAGCCGGTAGTTCCGGATCCTCAGCGAGCTGAACATCCCGTGGTTCGTGCTCGCGGGTGCCGCGGGTCCCGCGGCGGTAGTGGTGGTGGATATGTGGCCGGGTGCGGAGTCTGCTCCGTTTCCCGTACTCAAAAGCGTTCGCCTCCTGGCGTCGTTCCTACAGGTGCGCGAGCTTCTCCAGGACGGGTGCGGCCGCGCGCAGCTTGGCCCATTCGTCCTCGGTCAGCTCTGCCGCGAGCCCGGCCAGGAAGGCGTTGCGCTTGCGGCGGCTCTCTTCGAGCATCGCTTCGGCCTCCTCCGTCTGGCGGACCACCTTCTGGCGGCGGTCGTCGGGGTGCGGTTCCAGCGTGACCAGTCCCTTGGCTTCCAGCAACGCGACGATGCGCGTCATGGACGGCGGCTGGACGTGCTCCCGCCGCGCCAGCTCACCGGGTGTGGCCTGGCCGCAGCGGGCGAGGGTGCCGAGGACCGACATCTCGGTCGGGCTCAGCGACTCGTCGACGCGCTGGTGCTTCAGGCGCCGCCCCAGCCGCATGACGGCGGAGCGGAGGTCGTTCACGGCGGCAGCGTCGTCGCCATGGGAGAGGTCAGGCATGTACTTAGAATAACTCATTACTCTCGCTAAGGAACACCGGTTTTCCCGGTCATGCACCCGGTATGTGCCAGGTCACTCGTACGGGTGAGTCGGCGGCCGAAAGTGACCCGCGTGCGCCCCCTCTGCCCCGACTCTTTCGGCATGGGGACACATGTGCTGAGCATGCGCATAGACGGGGAGCTCCTCGACAGGCTCCGGATCCATGCCGCCAAACGCGGAATGAGCGTCCAGGACTATGTGGTCCGGACGCTCATTCGCGACGACTTCGACGAGCGCTTCAAGGCGGCCGTCGACGAGACGGAGAAGTTCTACGGGCTGACGTGAGCCCGCCCCCGGAGCCGGCTAGCCGAGGCCGAGCGCGGGCATCGCGTAGTAGAAGACGAACACCGCCGACACCACGTACATGGCGGTCGGGACCTCGCGGCCCCGGCCGGTCGCCAGGCGCAGCACGCTGAAGGCGATGAAGCCGATGCCGATGCCGTTGGTGATCGAGTAGGTGAAGGGCATCATCACCATGGCCAGGAAGGCCGGGACGGCGACGGTGAAGTCGCTCCAGTCGATGTCCCTGACCGATCCCGCCAGGATCAGGAAGCCCACCGCGACCAGTGCGGGCGTGGCGGCCTGCGACGGGACCATGGTGGCCAGCGGGGTGAAGAACAGCGCCACGGCGAAGAGGCCGCCCGTCACGACGTTCGCCAGACCCGTACGGGCACCCTCGCCGACACCGGCCGTGGACTCCACGAAGCAGGTGGTCGCCGAGGAGGAGGTCGCGCCGCCCGAGGCGACGGCGAGGCCGTCGACGAACAGGACCCGGTTGATGCCGGGGAACTCGCCGGTCTTCTTGTCGATCAGCTTGGCCTCGTCGCCGACGCCCAGGATCGTGCCCATGGCGTCGAAGAAGCAGGACAGCAGCACGGTGAAGACGAACAGGATGCCGGTCAGCAGCCCGACCTTGCCGAAGCCGCCGAACAGGCTGACCTGGCCGACGAGCCCGAAGTCCGGCGAGGCGACCGGGTTGCCGGGCCAGGCCGGGACGGTCAGGCCCCAGCCGGAGTCGGGCAGGTCGGCGACGAGCTGGACGACGACCGCGACCAGGGTCATGGCCACGATGGAGATCAGGATCGCGCCCGGGACCTTGCGGATCAGCAGGGCGAGGGTGAGCAGCGTGCCGATCGCGAAGATCAGGACGGGCCAGCCGTGCAGGTGGCCGTCGCTGCCGAGCTGGAGCGGGACCGTGGTGTGCGCGGCGTCCGGGATGCGGGAGACGAAGCCGGAGTCGACCAGGCCGATCAGCATGATGAACAGGCCGATACCGATGGCGATGCCCTTGCGCAGGCTCAGGGGGACGGCGTTCATGACGCGCTCGCGCAGCCCGGTGGCGACCAGCAGCATCACCACGAAGCCGGCCAGGACCACCATGCCCATCGCGTCGGGCCAGCTCATGCGCGGGGCGAGCTGGAGGGCCACGACGGTGTTCACGCCGAGGCCGGCGGCGAGCGCGATGGGGACGTTGCCGATGACGCCCATGAGGAGCGTGGTGAAGGCGGCCGTCAGGACGGTGGCCGTCACGAGCTGGCCGCTGTCGAGCTGGTGCCCGTACATGTCCTTCGCGCTGCCCAGGATGATCGGGTTCAGCACGATGATGTACGCCATGGCGAAGAAGGTCGCGAAACCGCCGCGAACCTCGCGAGCGACGGTCGAGCCGCGCTCGGAGATCTTGAAGAAGCGGTCCAGCCCGCCGGAGGGTTCCCGCGGGGCGGGCTCCGGAGAGGCGGGTGCGGGGGCGGGGGCCGGGGTGCTCATACGGTCCTCATTGGTGGTTCATACGAAGAAAATGGGCCGCGCCCAAACCGTTTCAGTATGAACACACCAGGGAATCGCCGTCCATCTCCGCGCGTAGACCATGCGTGGGGCCGATCCGGCTCCCGCTTAAACTTGCGACATGGCGAAATGGATTGCGAGACACGAGGCGCCCGAGCCCCTGGAGGGCCCCGTCGTCGCGACGGTCACGGGTGGCACGATCCTGTGGTTCGCCCTCTTCGTGGTCCAGCTGCCCTTCTACGGGTGGTTCGCCGACCGCGGCCAGCTGTGGTGGGTCTGGACCTGCGCGGCCGGCGGCTTCCTCGGCCTGATCGGCATCTGGTACGTCCGCGGCCGCGACGCCGCCCTCAAGCGCCACGCCGCCGCCACTGCTGCCGGGCACACCCGGCAGGACACCCCCTAGCCACTCCTTTCCGGCGGCCGGTCCCGCACCGGAGTCGTGCCCGGCCCCAGACCCAGACCCGGCCCCCGTGCCGGCCCCGGGCGAAGCGCGCCCGGGAACCGGCTCCCCGTGGGGCGCACGGCCTCCTACCAGCGGACGATTCGGGTCATCCCGAAGTCGTTTCTTCGGGCTCCCCGGCGGGTGAAGCCATCCGACCCCGCTTACCGTCGAAGGCATGACGGAGCGGGCGAGGATCGACCATGACGGGCGGGAGCCGAGCGGCGGACCCGGCACGGCCATCGACGCCGGGGCGGAGCTGGACCCCGTACACCCCGTGCAGCCACCGGCGCCCCGTTTCAAGCCGGGCGGCCTGACCACCGCCGAGGTCGCCGAACGCGTCGCCCGCGGCGACGTCAACGACGTCCCGGTGCGCTCCTCGCGGTCCACCACCGACATCGTCCGCGGCAACGTCTTCACCCGCTTCAACGCGATCATCGGCGTCCTCTGGGTGATCATGCTCATCGTCGCGCCGATCCAGGACAGCCTCTTCGGCTTCGTGATCATCGCGAACACCGGAATCGGCATCATCCAGGAACTGCGCGCGAAGAAGACCCTCGACGGCCTCGCCGTCATCGGCGAGGCCAAACCCAGCGTCCGCCGCGACGGCCGGACCGCCGAGATCTCCACCTCCGAGATCGTCCTCGACGACGTCATCGAACTCGGCCCGGGCGACAAGGTCGTCGTCGACGGGTCCGTCGGCGAGGCCGACGGCCTGGAGATCGACGAGTCCCTGCTCACCGGCGAGGCCGACCCCGTCCTGAAGAAGCCCGGCGACCCGGTCATGTCCGGTTCCTTCGTGGTCGCCGGCGGCGGCGCGTTCACCGCCACCAAAGTCGGCCGCGAGGCCTACGCCGCCCAGTTGGCCGAAGAGGCCTCCCGCTTCACGCTCGTCCACTCCGAGCTGCGCTCCGGCATCTCCACCATCCTCAAGTACGTCACGTGGATGATGATCCCGACCTCCATCGGCCTGATCATCAGCCAGCTCGTCGTCAAGGAGAACAACCTCAACGACGCCATCGCCCGGACCGTCGGCGGGATCGTGCCGATGATCCCCGAAGGGCTCGTCCTCCTCACCTCCGTGGCCTTCGCGATCGGCGTCATCCGCCTCGGCCGCAAGCAGTGCCTCGTGCAGGAGCTGCCCGCCATCGAGGGCCTCGCACGCGTCGACGTGGTCTGCCTCGACAAGACCGGCACCCTCACCGAGGGCGGCATGGACGTCACCGAGCTGCGGCCGCTCGGCGGCGCGGACCCCGCGTACGTCAAGAAGGTGCTCGGCGCGCTCGGCGAGTCCGACCCGCGCCCCAACGCCAGCCTCCAGGCGATCATCGACGCCTACCCCGACAGCGCCGAGTGGCGGTGCACCGAGTCCCTGCCCTTCTCCTCCGCCCGCAAGTACAGCGGCGCCAGCTTCAGCGAGGGCGACGGCGAGAACAACACCTGGCTGCTCGGCGCGCCCGACGTCCTGCTGCCGGCGGGGGACTCCGCCCTCGACGAGATCAACGACCTCAACGAACAGGGCCTGCGCGTCCTGCTGCTCGCCCGTTCCGCCCGCGAACTGGACGACGAGGCCGTCGCCACCGGCGTCAGGCCCACCGCCCTGGTCGTCCTGGAGCAGCGGCTGCGCCCCGACGCCGCCGACACGCTGCGCTACTTCGAGGACCAGAACGTCAGGGCGAAGGTCATCTCCGGCGACAACGCGATCTCCGTCGGCGCGGTCGCCGGCAAGCTGGGCCTGCCCGGCGCGCAGAACACCGTCGACGCCCGCAAGCTCCCCCCCGAACAGGCCGAGATGGCCGAGGCCCTGGACGGGAACTCGGTCTTCGGGCGCGTGACCCCGCAGCAGAAGAGGGACATGGTCGGCGCCCTCCAGTCCAGGGGCCACACCGTCGCCATGACCGGCGACGGCGTCAACGACGTGCTCGCCCTCAAGGACGCCGACATCGGCGTCTCGATGGGGTCCGGCTCGGAGGCCACCCGCGCGGTCGCGCAGATCGTCCTCCTCAACAACAGCTTCTCCACTCTCCCGTCGGTGGTCGCCGAGGGCCGCCGGGTCATCGGCAACATCACGCGCGTGGCGACCCTCTTCCTCACCAAGACGGTCTACTCCGTCCTGCTGGCCATCCTGGTGGTCTGCTCGCAGGTCGAGTACCCCTTCCTGCCGCGCCACCTGACGCTGCTGTCCACCCTCACCATCGGCATCCCGGCCTTCTTCCTGGCACTGGCCCCGAACAAGGAACGCGCGAAGCCGCACTTCGTGAGACGGGTGATGCGGTACGCGATCCCCGGCGGCGTGATCGCGGCGACGGCCACCTTCGTCACCTACCTCATCGCCCGGCACCACTACACGGGCGCGGAAGCCCTGCCCGCGGAGACCAGCGCGGCGACGCTCACCCTGTTCCTGACCTCGATGTGGGTCCTCGCGATCATCGCCCGCCCGTACACGTGGTGGCGCGTGGCCCTGGTGGGCACGATGGGCGGTGCCTTCCTGATCGTCCTGATCGTGCCGTGGCTCCAGGACTTCTTCCAGCTCAAGCTGGTCGGAACCACGATGCCGTGGACCGCGGTGGCGGTCGCGGCGGCCGCCGCGACCCTCATCGAGTTCACCTTCCGCTGGGTCGACCGCAAGTTCCCGGCCTGACCGGTACGACGGGGCTCAGGCCAGGCCGTCCGCCTGGAGGCCGGCCAGGACGGCCTGCCCCAGGGTGTGGACCGCGGACCGGGGGCGGACCATCACCGTGAACTCCTTGATCCGGCCCGCCCCGTCGAAGTGCAGCATGTCGATGCCGTGGATCTCCTTGCCGTCCACCGTGGCCCGGAAGGGCAGGACCGACGCCTGCGCCTCGGTGCCGTCCCCGCTGGTCTGCGTCGCGCCGTCGAAATGGCCGACGTAGCGCAGGTCCTCGAAGACGCGCAGCAGGACCCCGAAGAGCCCCAGCACCATCGGCCTGCCCTCGAACGGGCGGAACTTCACCGGGCTGTACAGCCTGATGTCCTCGGTGAACAGGTCCTCCAGCGCGCAGAGATCACGCTTCTCCACGGCGGCGCGGAAGCGTTCGGCGGTCTCCCTCACGGACTCCACGGACTCCACGGACTCCACGGCTCCTCCAGATGCGGATACGAACACGACTGGTGATACTCAAGGAATTGACTAGTCAGTTTCGTGAGTATCATGCGGGGGAGCACGAGGAAAAGGAAGGGGGCAGCCGCGATGGCCCTGCGACACGCCGTACTGGCGGCGCTGCTGGACGGCGAGTTCAGCGGCTACGAGCTGGCGAAGTCCTTCGACATCGGCGTCGCGAACTTCTGGCACGCCTCGCCCCAGCAGCTCTACACCGAGCTCGCCAAACTGGAGAAGGAAGGCCTGGTCGAGGGCCGGCAGGTGGTCCAGGAGACACGGCCCAACAAACGCCTCTTCCGGGTCACCGACACCGGCCGGGCCGAGCTGGAGGACTTCGCGGCCGCCGCGTCCAAACCCTCGGTCATCCGCGACGACCTCCTCGTCAAGGTCCAGAACGCCGACCGGATCGGCACCGGGCCCGTGATCGCACAGCTCGAGGAACGGGCGTCCGCGGCCGACGCCAAGCTCGAACTCCTGGGCAAGGTCCTGCGCAAGATGCGCGGCGACCTGGACGAGGAGGAGTTCCTGCTCCACGGCGAACGCATCGGCGGGTACCTGACCTGCCTGCGCGGCATCGCCTTCGAGCAGGGCCACCGTGACTGGTGCCGCCGCAGCGCGGCGATCCTGCGAGAGAGGCGGACCACCCGTGCCGAGCACTGAGTACCGGCGCTACGTCGCCCTCGGCGACAGCCAGACCGAAGGCCTCGGCGACGGCGACGACACCGCGGGCCTGCGCGGCTTCGCCGACCGGTTCGCCGGACACCTGGAGGCCGCCCGCCCCGGCCTGCAGTACGCCAACCTCGCCGTCCGGGGACGGCTCGCCGGCCAGGTCCGCGCCGGACAGCTGGAAGCCGCCCTGGCCCTGCGCCCCGACATCGCCACCGTCGTCGCCGGGGTCAACGACGTGCTGCGGCCCCGGTTCGACGCGGCGGAGGTCGCGGGCCACGTCGAGGCGATGTTCGCCGCGCTCACGGCGGCCGGGACGCACGTGGCCACCGTGACCTTCCCCGACCTCGGCCGGGTCGTCCCCCTCGCCCGGCCCCTCGCCCCGCGCCTGGCCGACCTCAACGACCGCATCCGCGACGCCGCCGCCCGGCACGGCGTCACCGTCGCCGAAACCGCCCTGCCGGAAGCCGTCGCCGACCCGCGGATGTGGACCACCGACCGGCTGCACGCCAGCGCCGTCGGCCACGAACGCATCGCCGCCGCCCTCGCCCACGCCGTCGGCCTCCCCGGCAGCGACGACTCCTGGACGCACCCGTTGCCACCGCGCACCGCCCCCACCCCGGGGGCGGCCCTCGCGGCCGAACTGCGCTGGGCGGCCGCCTTCCTCGGCCCCTGGCTGGGCCGCCGCCTGCGCGGCCGCTCCTCCGGCGACGGCCGCACCGCCAAACGCCCCGACCTGCTCCCCGTCACCGCGGGGAGCACCGGCCCGGAGACCGCGGCCGCGTCCTAGTCGAACCAGCGGTCCCGGGCCAGTTCCGCCGTACGGGACGGGTCCTCCAGGAGGGCCGCCACTTCGAAGCGGCGCGGCCACTGGCCCGCCGACCAGGCGAGGCCCGCCGCCACACCCTCCAGGGTCGACGCGTGCAGGGTGCCGTCGGGCGTGCGCCGCCAGTCAAGCTCCGTGCCGCCCGCGACCAGCTCCTCGTGCTCGAGGTACGTCGCCGGCGTCGCCGGGCCCAGCAGCACCCGCACCGATTCCGGCACCTCGTGCACCTCGCCCGGCGTCGTCACCTCCGCCGGCACGGTCTCCGACAGGCGGCGCACCTGGAGCAGCTCCGCGAGGTCCGCCGCACGCACCGGGGACACCGGCAGCAGGGGCAGCCCCGCCGCCAGCGGCAGCAGGTCCGGGGCGTCCGCGATCACCGCGTCCGCCGCGTCCACGACGACCACCTCGCCGTCCACCACCGCGCGCAGCTCGTCGGGCAGGGTCACCTGCTCGGGGTCGAGATCGGCCAGCGCGTTGTACAGGCCGTGCAGCTGCCGGTCCGTCACCTCCCGCTCCGGGTCCGCGAGCCGGCCCAGCAGCTCGGCCGCGCCCCCGGGCTCGTCCAGCAGCGCCGGCACGGACGTCCGTACGCCCAGCGCCCGCAGCACCTGCTCGTCCTCGAAACCGGTGGCGTCCGCCGAGGTGTAGAGGCCCTCCAGCAGCGGGTCGCCGCCCGCCGCGCGCAGGCCCGCCGGGCGGCGGCCGTCCAGCACCGGGTGGTCGCGCAGCCACCACGCCGTGTACGGGCGCACCGACTGCGTGGTGCCGTCCGGCAGCAGGAGCCGTACCGGCTGGGTCAGCGCGTCCCGCAGCGGCGGCCGCGCCAGCATGGCCAGGGCCTGCGGCCAGCAGTCGTCGTCGACGAGGTCCAGGTCGCGCACGGCGACCAGCTCGGTCGCCACCGGCGGGACGGGCAGGTCGGGCAGCTGGTCCAGAACGTCCTCGCACCACACGTCCACCGCGTCCAGCAGCCCCGCGTCGTCCGGCTCGGCGAAGTCGCCCTCGCGGGGCTCCAGTTCGTCCGGATCCAGGACCACGTCGGTGGCGCGCACCAGCTGGAAGGCGGCCAGCACCCCGCAGGCCGTCAGCGGGGCCTCGCCCCAGCGCTCCGCCAGCTCGGCGTCCACGTACGGGACCTCGTCCTCGCGGATCACGGCCGCCAACGGTGAGCCCGGCAGCAGCAGTTCGCCCGCGGGTGTCAGTTCCCCGTCCTCGTCCGGCAGGGCCAGCGCACCCAGCCACGGCTCGTCCCCGGGCGCCAGCTCCGCATCGCGGACCAGCCCGAGGACCACCTCGGCCAGCTCGTCGGCGTCCAGGGTGTCGGCGTCCTCGTCCCAGATCTCCCCGGCGTCCAGGGAGGCGGCCACGGCGGCCCGCACCTGCGGGGTGGTCAGGACGGCGCGGGCCGTCGCGGGGAGCGAGCCGAGCTTCTCCAGCAGCGGGTGCGCCGCCTCCGGGTGGGCCACCTTCAGCCCCAGCCGGGCCAGGTCCTCCGGGGTGTCCGCGTACGGGAGCAGGACGTGGCGCGGCCCGATGGTGGTGCGGCCGTCGGCGAGCGGTACGGGCAGCCCCGACAGCCGGTCGGGGTCCACTCCGGCGAGGCTGTCGTAGAGCCGGTACCACCACTCGGGGGTCCGTTCGATGCCCGCGATCCGCTCGATGGCGTCTCCCAGCGGCAGCCGGCCCACGCCCAGGGTGCGCAGCTCGGTACGGCGTTCCAGGCCCGCCGGCAGCAGGGTCGGCAGGACCTCGGCCAGGACGCGTACGGTGTCCGCGCCCGCGCCCTCCACCACCTCGGCCTCGAAGGGGCGCAGGGCGACCCGCTCCTCCGCGTGCTCGGGCGGCGCGGCCGGTGCGAGGAAGGCCGTGCGGGGCAGCCGCTGCAGTACGGCGGCGCGCAGGGCGCCGTCCAGCTCGCCCTTGCCGAGCGGGCCGGGGACCAGGTCCACGAGCCCGGTGCCCACCGGGTCCCAGGTGCCCAGGAGTTCGGCGTACGCGTCGGCCGCCCGCTCCACGAGGAAGTCGGTCAGCGGTCCCGGGGCGGGGTGGCGGCGGCTGGTGTCCAGCGGCAGGGTCGCGATGAGCAGCGCAGGGATGCCCAGCGGCTCGTCGGTCGGTGTCGGGGCGTGCACCACGGGGGCCGTGGTCGGGCGCAGCGGGGCGCCGTCGGTGTCGACGGGCACGGCCCACGACACGGCCCAGGAGGGCCGCAGGCGTTCCTCCACGGGCCGGTCGGCGAGCAGCGCCTTCTCGATGGCACCGCCGTGGCGGACGGTGCGCCAGCGGTTGGTGTGCGTACCGGAGCCGGTGGTGTCCTCGACGACGGTGTAGGCGCCCTCGTCGCGACGGTCGAGGGTGCGGGTGCCGGCGGGGGTCTCCACGACGACCTGGCACAGCCCGGGCAGGGTGAGCAGCAGGGCGTCGTCGATGCCCGTGAGCAGCCGCTCGACGAGGTCCTCGGCGGCGGCGTCGCGCAGCGGGAGGACCACGACGGTGTCGTAGCCCTCGGGGGCGGTGCCCTCCGCGGGCAGGGGGAGCCGCAGCAGCGGTACGTGTCCGTCGCGGCGGCGCAGTTCGTCGCCGAGGCCGGGGCTGCCGACGGCGGCCTCGCGGGCCAGTTCGCGGGCCTCGGCGAGGGACCAGCGGACGCCGCCGTGGCGGCCGAGGACCGCCGGTTCGTCGCAGACGGCGAGGACGGCCGCGAAGCCGACGCCGAAGCGGCCGACGCTCTCCGCGGCGGGCTCCCGTTTGGCGGAGGCGCGCAGGGTGCTCAGGGATTCCACGCCCGTCGCGTCCAGCGGTGCGCCGGTGTTGGCGACGGCCAGCAGTGCCGGGCCGCCCTCGCCCGGGTGGAGGGTGAGCCGCAGCCGGCCGGGCACCTTGGCCCGGGCCGCGGCGTCGGCCGCGTTCTGGGCCAGCTCGACGACGAGCCGGTCCCGGTAGCCGCCGAGGGCGAGGTCCTCCTCGGCATTGGCGTCCTCGCGGAACCGGGCCGGGCCGGCACCCCAGGCGTCGAGCACCCCCCGCCGCAGCCGGGCCGTGCCGAAGGGGTCCACGCCGCTCTGGGCCGCCGTCACTCGCACGCTCACGCCGCTGCCTCCAAGATTCGCCCAACGGAACTCCTGAAGGTATCGCGTGCCGGGCTGCGCCTTGCCCGTGAGGTGGGCGAACACGACGACGTCGGAGTCCCGGTGGCGGTCCTTCGTGAGGGTGGCGCCGCAGGCGATGAGCCGCAGCTCGGGTGTGGGGACCAAGGTCCCCGCACCACGCCGGTGCCGGAGCCGGCACCGGAAAGCGGAGCCGGCACCGGAAAGCCGAGACCCCCGGCGACGACGAGTCACCGGGGGCTTCGGCAGTACCGGACGGACGACGGTCAGAGCTTCTCGATCACGTAGTCGATGCAGGCCGTCAGCGCCTGCACGTCCGCCGGGTCGATCGCCGGGAACATCGCGATGCGCAGCTGGTTGCGGCCCAGCTTGCGGTACGGCTCGGTGTCCACGATCCCGTTGGCGCGCAGCACCTTCGCGACCGCCGCCGCGTCGATGTCGTCCGAGAAGTCGATCGTGCCGATGACCGCGGAACGCTTGTCGGCGTCGGCGACGAACGGCGTCGCGTACTTCGACGCCTCCGCCCAGCCGTACAGGTTGCGCGCACTGGCCGCCGTACGGCCCGTGGTGAACTCCAGGCCGCCCTGGCTGTTCATCCACTCGAGCTGCTGGTCCAGCAGGAAGAGCGTGGCCAGCGCAGGGGTGTTGTACGTCTGGTTCTTCAGCGAGTTGTCGATCGCCGTCGGCAGCGAGAAGAACTCCGGGATGTGCCGCCCCGACGCGTGCACGCGTGCCGCGCGCTCCAGGGCCGCCGGGGAGAACGCCGCCAGCCACAGGCCGCCGTCGGAGGCGAAGGACTTCTGCGGCGCGAAGTAGTAGACGTCCGTCTCGGTGATGTCCACCGGCAGACCGCCGGCACCCGAGGTCGCGTCCACCAGAACGAGGGACCCGGCGTCCGCGCCCGCGACGCGCTTGATCGGCGCCGCGACACCCGTCGAGGTCTCGTTGTGCGTGTACGCGTACACGTCCACGCCCGCCTCGGCCACCGGCTCGGGGTGCGTGCCCGGCTCGGAGGAGATCACGGACGGCTCGTCCAGCCACGGCGCGAGCTTCGCGGCCTTGGCGAACTTCGAGGAGAACTCGCCGAAGGTCAGGTGCTGGGACTTCCGCTCGATCAGACCGGCGGTCGCGATGTCCCAGAAGGCGGTGGAGCCGCCGTTGCCCAGGATCACCTCGTAACCCTCGGGGAGCGAGAAGAGGTCCCGGAGGCCCTGGCGCACCGATCCGACCAGGTTCTTGACCGGGGCCTGGCGGTGTGAGGTTCCGAGCAGGGAGGTACCGGTGGCGGCGAGGGCGTCCAGCGCCTCGGTCCGCACCTTGGAGGGGCCCGCGCCGAAGCGTCCGTCGGCGGGCTTGATGTCAGCGGGAATCTGGATCTCAGCCACGAGCGGAGCGTATCGGGTCCCGGTCCGCGCTCCGGACGCGCGTCCACCCGATGAGACGCGGCGCGGCGGTGGCAGGCTGGGCGCCGTGACGACACCTGGTGAAGTCGAGCGGACATTGCGGGCCGAGCTGCGCGGAGACGTCGATTTCGGCGCCGCGGCACGCGCCCTCGTGACCATGGACGCCTCCAACTACCGCCGCGTCCCCCTCGGCGTCGTGGCCCCGCGCGACGCCGACGACGTCGCGGCCGCCCTGCACGTGTGCGCCGAGGCCGGCGTCCCCGTCGTCCCGCGCGGCGGCGGCACCTCCATCGCCGGGCAGGCCACGGGCACGGGCGTGGTCCTCGACCTCACCCGGCACATGAACGGCCTCCTGTCCGTGGACCCCGCCGCCCGCACCGCCGTCGTCCAGCCCGGCCTCGTCCTCGACCGGCTCCGGGACGCGGTGCGCCCGTACGGACTGACCTTCGGACCCGACCCCTCCACCCACTCCCGCTGCACCCTCGGCGGCATGATCGGCAACAACGCGTGCGGCGCCCACTCCGTGGCCTGGGGAACCACCGCCGACAACGTCACCGAGCTCGCCGTGACCACGTACGCGGGCACCGCCCACCGCATCGGCACGGGCTGGGCGGGCGCCCCCGACGGCCTGCGGGAACTGGTCGGCGCGCACCTCGGCCTGCTGCGCACCGGCATGCCACCCCGCTTCTCGCGGCGGATCTCCGGCTACGGCGGGCTGGACGCACTGCTCCCGGAACGCGGCGTGCGGCTCGCGCAGGCCTTCTGCGGCAGCGAAGGCACCCTCGGGGTGGTCACCGAGGCCGTGGTGCGCCTCGTGGAACTGCCGCCCGCGCCCGCTCTGGCCGTCCTCGGGTACGCCGACGAGAGCGCGGCCGCGGACGCGGCCGCCGGGCTGCTGCCGTACCGGCCGCTGACGGTCGAGGGCATGGCCGAGGACCTGGTCGGTGCGGCCGGGGGCGGGGCGGGCGCGGTGGGTGCGGCGGGCGCGGACGCGGCACGTGCGGCACTGCCCCGGGGCCGGGCCTGGCTGTTCGTCGAGATGCCGGACGAGGGCGCGGCACGGGCCGTCGTACGCGGCGCCGACGCGCTGGACGCGCTGGTCGTCACGGACCCGGCGGGACAGCGCGCGCTGTGGCGCATCCGCGAGGACGCCGCGGGTACCGCGACCAGGGCGCCCGACGGGCGGATGGCCTGGCCGGGGTGGGAGGACTGCGCGGTCCCGCCGGCCCGGCTGGGCGCGTACCTGAGGGAGTTCCGGGCCCTGCTGGCCGCGCACGGCTTGCGGGGCACCCCGTACGGGCACTTCGGCGAGGGCTGTGTGCACGTACGCATCGACTTCGACCTGGCGTCGGCCGCCGGCGTGGCCCGCTTCCGCACCTTCTCGGAGGAACTGGCCGACCTGGTCGTGGCCCGCGGCGGCTCCCTGTCGGGCGAACACGGCGACGGGCAGGCGCGGGCCGAACTCCTGCCGAAGATGTACGGCGCGGACGTCGTCCGGCTCTTCGGGGCGTACAAGGACGTGTGGGACCCGGCCGGCGGCATGAACCCGGGCGTGCTGGTCAGGCCGGCCCGGCTGGACGAGAACCTCCGCTTCGCGGTCCTCCCGGCCACCCCGTTCGCGGGCGAGGTCGCACGGTGCGTCGGCGTCGCCAAGTGCCGAACGGCTGCGCCGGGCGGGACGGGTGTGCTGGGCAGGACGGCTGCGCCCGGTGGGACGAGTGCGCCGGGCGGGACGGCTGGGTCGGGCGTGCTGGGTGAGCCGGGCGGGACGGGTGTGCTGCGTGTGCCGGGTGTGCCGGGTGGCTCGGGCGTGACGGTTCCGCCCGGTGGGACGGGTGGCTCGGGCGTGATGTGTCCCTCCTACCGGGTCACCGGCGAGGAACAGCACTCCACGCGCGGCCGGGCCCGGCTGCTGCACGAGATGCTCGCGGGGGAGGTCGTCACCGGTGGCTGGCGCTCCCCGGAGGTCGCCGAGGCGCTCGACCTGTGCCTGGGGTGCAAGGGCTGCCTCAGCGACTGCCCGGTCGGCGTCGACATGGCCTCGTACAAGTCGGAATTCCTGCACCACCACTGGGCCGGCCGGATCCGGCCGCTCGCCCACTACACCCTGGGCGGCCTGCCGGCATGGCTGCGCCTGATCGCCCGACTCCGAGCGGCGGGCGCCGTCAACGCGGCCGCACGCCTGCTGCCGTTCCCGGTACCGGGCCTGGCCCGGGAACGGACCCTGCCGGAACTCGCGAAACGGCCGTTCACGCGCGACGCGGCGGCGGTGACAGGTCCGACGGCAGGCCCGGTGGCAGGCCCGACGCCAGCCCCGACGCCAGGCCCGGTGGCAGGCCCGACGCCGGCCCCGACGGCAGGCCCGGTGGCAGGCAGGGCGGATGGGGCCGGCGAGGGCGCGGCCGCCGTGACGCTCTGGCCCGACACGTTCACGGAGTACCTCGCCCCCGAGGTCGGACACGCCGCACTCCGCGTGCTCCGGGCGGCCGGCCTGGACGTGTCCCTCCCCCGCGGCGGCGGCCTGGTCTGCTGCGGCCTGACCTACCTCTCCACCGGCCGCCTCGACCGTGCCCGCAAGGTCCTGCGCCGGACCCTGGACACCCTCGGCGAGGTCCCCGGGCCCGTCACCGTCCTCGAACCGAGCTGCGCCGCCGCCCTGCGCGCCGACCTGCCCGCCCTGCTCCCCGACGATCCGCGCGCGGCCCGCCTGGCGGCAGCCGTGCGCACCGTCGCGGAGACCCTGGAGGAGTACGCCCCGGACTGGCTGCCGCCCCGCCTCGACCGCGCGGTGGTCGGCCAGACCCACTGCCACCAGCACGCCGTCCTCGGCGACGCGGCGGACCGCCGGCTGCGCGAGCGCGCCGGACTCGTGGGGGAGCCCGCCGGAGGCT
Organism: Streptomyces sp. NRRL S-378; assembly: GCF_000720645.1. Taxonomy (NCBI): domain Bacteria; kingdom Bacillati; phylum Actinomycetota; class Actinomycetes; order Kitasatosporales; family Streptomycetaceae; genus Streptomyces; species Streptomyces sp. NRRL S-378. The sequence continues at coordinate 91,135 of NZ_JOBX01000024.1, read as the reverse complement.
GCTGCGGCCTCGCCGGCAACTTCGGCTTCGAGCCCGGCCACCACGAAGTGTCGGTGGCCTGCGCCGAGGAACAGCTGCTGCCGTCCCTGCGCGCGGCCCCGCCGGACGCGCTGGTCCAGGCCGACGGCTACTCCTGCCGGACCCAGATCGCCCAGCTGGGCGGCGTCCGAGCCCGTCACCTCGTGGAACTGCTGGCGGACGGACTGGCCGCCAGAGCCACCGAGGACGCTCCCGACACGCAGCCTTAGTGAAGATGTAAGGCGGCAGGAGCGGCAACACTCCTTACGGCGGCTTAGGCTGGACCCATGCCCGCACCTACCGCGTCCCCGACGACCACCCCCGCCGCCGCACTCCCCGCCGACCCCTCAGCCGAGGGGGCACGGTCCCGCTTCGGGCCGGTCGCACTGGTGATCTCGGCGGGCGTCTCGGTCCAGTTCGGGGCCGCCCTCGCGGTCATGATCATGCCGAGGGCGGGTGCGGCGGGCGTGGTCACCCTGCGCCTCGCGGCCGCCGCGATCGTGCTGCTGCTCCTGTGCCGGCCGAAGGTGCGCGGGTACACGCGCTCCGACTGGGGCACGGTCGCCGCGTTCGGCGTGGCGATGGCCGGTATGAACGGCCTCTTCTACCAGGCCATCGACCGGATCCCGCTCGGTCCGGCGGTCACCCTCGAGGTCCTCGGGCCGCTCGCCCTCTCGGTCGTCGTCTCACGGCGGCTGGTGAACTTCCTCTGGGCCGGCCTCGCCCTCGCCGGCGTGGCCCTGCTGTCCGGGCATGGCGGGGGCGGCCTCGGCTTCGGCTCCCTCGACCCGCTGGGGGCGGCCTACGCGCTCGGCGCGGGCGCGATGTGGGCGGCGTACATCGTGTTCAGTGCGCGCACCGGCCGACGCTTCCCGCAGGCGGACGGCCTTGCCCTGGCGATGGCGGCCGCCGCCGTCCTCTCCCTGCCGCTGGGCGTCTTCGAAGCGGGCACGGACCTGCTGGTCCCGAGCACCCTGGCGCTGGGCGTCGGCGTGGCCGTCCTGTCCTCCGTACTGCCGTACACCCTCGAACTCCTCGCCCTGCGGCGGATGCCGGCCCCGACCTTCGCGATCCTGATGAGCCTGGAGCCGGCCATCGCGGCCACCGCGGGCTTCCTCGTCCTGAGCCAGGCGCTGTCGCCGCTCGACGCCGTCGCCATCGCCCTCGTCATCGCGGCCAGCATGGGCGCGGTCCGCTCCCAGATCGGAAAGCAGGCCGCCTGATGGACGTCGCCGCCTACCTCTCCGCCGCCCCCGAAGACCGCAGGCCGGCCCTCGCCCGTCTGCGCGAGCTGTGCGTGAGGGAACTGGAGGGCTTCGAGGAGGGCATCGCGTACGGCATGCCGGTGTACGTGCGGCCGGGCGGGACCGAGGCGGAGATCGCCTGGGCGAACCAGAAGCAGTACATCTCCTTCTACCTGATGCGCACGGACGTCCGGGACGCCTTCGCGGACCGCCTGGCGGCCCACGACATGGGCAAAGCCTGCCTCCGCTTCCGCAACCCCGCCAAGGTCGACTTCGATCGGGGTGTGAGGCGCGGCGGTGGTGCGGGGGCGGGAGCGGCTCGGGCGGTGGTCAGAGTGGCGTAGGGGGGTTTCCCGTCAGTCCCATCGTCTCTCCGGTTCGGGCCGGCCCCTCAAGGGCGCTCGTTCCTCGCGTCGCTTCGCGATGGCCTTCGGCCACCCTTGACCGACCGTCCCGCCCCGGACATACGAAGACTGCCGGGAAACCCCCAAAGGAACGGGCCGGGGGAGCAGGAGGAAAGAGACGGGGCGGTGCCATGCCCGGGCGGAGCCCGGAGCGCCCCCAATCGCTACGCGCTCCTCCAAGACGGCGACTGCGAGCCCCTTGGGCTGGTCACAAACCGCCATCGATCGCTACGCGCTCCTCGACTACGGCGACTGCGAGCCTCTGGGGCCGGGCACAGGCCGCCACCGATCGCTACGCGCTTCTCGATCACGCGACTGCGGTCCGTCCGGGGCTGATTGAGGGACGATGCTTTGAGTAACTCATCCATTTCTGTGAAGGGCAGGTGCCGTTTGATGCACCGGACCGAAGCCATCCTCGATGAGGCGGGCAACATACTGGTTGCGCCTTCGACGCTGCGCGACCACTTCCTGATCAGGGACTTCTTCGGGGCCACGATCACGCCCGAGGAGCTGGCCTCGGCCGATCTCGCGGGCAGGGCCGTCTACCTGTGTGGCGACGTGTCCGGAATCGATGGCCGCCAGTTGCGGGCGGCGGCGCGGGTGTTCGTCATCCGCGAGCTGTCCCAGGGGTGCGGGCCGGACCGGCCCTGGACCGTCGTCGATGGCGGGCGGGTTCCCGTCCGAGTGCACGGCGCCGGCGTGTACTACCGCCGCTTCTTCGACCTCGACGCCGATCACTTCGGACGGATCGAGGCGGAGCACGCCTTCCAGTCGCTGACGGAGTCCAACAAGCCCGGCACGGCCCACCGGAGCGGAATCTATCTGACGCCCGTCACGCAGGACGGGGACGCACTGCATTTCCGTCTGCTCCGGTGCTCGACGAATCTCTCGGGGCCGACCGAGGGGTTCCGTACCACGGACACGGAGATCGTCGATGCGCTGAACCGCGAGGCGGCCTCCGTATTCCGGAACCATGCGCCGCTGAACCACGTTCTCGCGCAGATCTACCACAACACGCTTGCCACGGCGGAGCGCAAGCAGTCCAAAGCGAAAATATCTGCCCATGCCGACAAGACCAAAGACATGCCCGGCAACGGCATCATGGCCTTCTGCACCTTCTACGAGGGGCTCGACAAGCTGCAGCCCATGGCGGACGACGCCTTCGACCACGGCCTGAAGCGCGCGAGCGGGCTGACCAGGCTCCACTTCCGCCTCAAGGAGCCGGCCGACAGCGCGCTGCCCGCTCAGTTCGCCCTGACCCTCTATCCGGGCTCCGTCTTCTTCATGCCGCTGTCCACCAACCGCCTCTATACGCACGAGATTCGCCCCTCGACGCTGAACGCCGAGGCGCTCCCGACCCGACTGGGATACGTGGTGCGCTGTTCGAGCGCCGAAGCCGTCCACCGGAACGGACAGACGTTCCTCAAAACAGCCCAGGATCTGGTGGAGCTGGGCCCGCCGACCCCTGAGGGCATGGACGAGCTGCGCAGGCTGTACGCCGAGGAGAACAGGACTGCGTCCTTCATCGACTACGGCGACCAGTTCCTCTTCAGCATGAACTCGGGAGACTACGTTGCCCCCCGAGCCTAGGATCTCGTCGTACGTTCTGCCGATCGAGCAGAACCTCTTTGCGGAGCTGTCCGCGTCGGCCCAATGGGAAGAGCTGGGAAAGGGCCGCCGGGGGGCCGTGCTCACGAGGATCGACGAGCGCGGTACGCCCCTCGTGCGCACCACCACGCGATACAGCAGCCCGACCCAGCGCTTCCGCGCGGTGCACGAACGGCTGGCGCTGCAGATCCAGGAACGTGCGGACCTCCCGGTCGGCTTCAACAACGCACTCATCGAGCGCTACACGAACGCCTACCGGACCATGGGCAGCCATTCCGACCAAGCCCTGGATCTGGCCGACGATTCCTTCATCGCCGTCTTCTCCTGCTATCAACACCCCGAAGCGAGCCCCCCGCGGAAGCTGATCTTCGAGGCGAAGGAGTCCGACGCCACGTTCGAGATCCCGCTCACTCAGCACAGCGTGGTCATGTTCTCCGTGGACTCGAATCGGCGGCTCAAGCACAAGATCGTGCTGGACGCCCCCGCCCCGGAGAACCAATGGCTGGGCGTGACGTTCCGGACGTCGAAGACCTTCCTCCGGTTTCGCGACGGACACGCGTACCTCCCGCAAGGCGCACGCCTCACGTCGGCCGACGACGAACAGAGCCGCGAGTTCTACCGCCTACGGCGCCGCGAGAACCACGAAACGGACTTTCTCTACCCCCCACTGACCTACACCGTCAGCGAAAGCGACCTGCTGCCGCCCACCTGAGGGAAACGACGGCTGAGCCGAAGCCCACCCCTGCCCGGCAGATTGTCGAGGAGCACGCAGCGATCCGGGGCGACCTGTGCCCAGCCCCGGACGACTCGCAGTCGCGAAATCGAGGAGCGCGTAGCGATCTGTGGCGGCTTATGTCCAGCCCAAGGGGCTCGCGGACGCCGTCTTGGAGGACCGCGTAGCGATCTGTGGCGGCTTATGCCCGGCCCACGACGCGGACGCCGTCGGGCGGGAGCGCGTAGCGATGTGACGCGCTCCGGGCTCCGCCCGGGCATGGCACCGCCCCGTCTGTCTCCTCCTGCTCCCCCGGCCCGTTCCTTCGGGGGGTTCCCGGCAGTCTTTCGGATTTCCGGGGCGGGACGGTCGGTCAAGGGTGGAGCGCAGCGACATCGCGCAGCGACGCGACCGAAGGGAGCGCCCTTGAGGGACCGGCACGACACGGAGAGACGATGGGACTGACGGGAAACCCCCTACGCCACTCTGACCACCGCCCCACCACACCGCCGCCCCCTGCCACCACCGCCGGGCCTTCCAGCTCCCCCCGCCGCGCCCCCGAGGGGGGTGGGCAGCCGCTGGCCCGGAGGGCGGGGCCGCGGGGGTGGGGGACCCCGCCCGCGCGTGCCCCCGTACCCGCTACGCCGGGGTGGGGAGGTGGTCCAGCCTGCGCAGGATCACTCCCTCGCGCAGGGCCCACGGGCAGATCTCCAGCTCCTCGACACCGAAGAGGTCCATCGTGGCCTCGGCGACGAGCGCACCCGCCAGCAGCTGGTTCGCCCGGCCCTCCGAGACGCCCGGGAGGCTGGAACGCTGGGCCGTCGTCATCGCGGCCAGGCGCGGGACCCACTCCTCCAGGGCCTTGCGGCTGAGGTCCCGCTGCACGTACAGGCCGTCCGCCGAGCGGGCGGCGCCCGCGATGCGGGCCAGCTGCTTGAAGGTCTTGGACGTCGCCACCACGTGGTCCGGGGCCCCGAACCGGCTGAACTCGCGGACCGTCCGCGCGATCTCCGTCCGCACGTGCCGCCGCAGCGCCCGGACGTCCAGGGCGTCCGGCGGGTCGCCGGGGAGCCAGCCCGAGGTGAGGCGGCCCGCGCCCAGCGGGAGGGAGACGGCGGCGTCCGGGTCCTCGTCGATGCCGTACGCGATCTCCAGGGAGCCGCCGCCGATGTCCAGGACCAGCAGCTTCCCGGCGGACCAGCCGAACCAGCGGCGCGCGGCGAGGAAGGTGAGCCGCGCCTCGTCCTCTCCGCTCAGCACCGGCAGGTCGACGCCCGTCTCGATCTTGACACGGGCCAGCACCTCGTCCGCGTTGGTGGCCTCGCGCACAGCGCTCGTGGCGAAGGGGAGGACGTCCTCGCAGCCCTTGTCCTCCGCGGCCTGTACCGCCTCGTTGATGACGGAGAGGAGGCGCTCGACGCCCGCAGGGGTGACGGCGCCGGCGCCGTCGAGGAGCTCCGCCAGCCTTATCTCCACCTTGTGCGAGTGCGCCGGCTGCGGGCGCGCACCGGGGTGCGCGTCCACCACCAGCAGATGGACGGTATTCGAACCCACATCTAGGACACCGAGTCTCATAGGGGGAAACGCTACTGCGAGGAACGCTCAGGGGTTGTGTAAGGGGCGCTTAGGCTTGGGTTTGTGCCAAATACGAAGAAGGCCAACAAGACCCGGTCGGAGAAGGACACGGGCAAGGACGACCAGGGCGCGAGCATCAAGCGCGCCAAGAGCGGCAAGCCCGGCACGCCCGGTAAGCCCGCGAAGGGCAGGGCCGTGGCCGACGAGAAGGGGCTCGACTTCCCCCGGGCCTGGGTGGAGTTCCCCGACCCCGCCGACGACGAGCAGGTCTTCCGCTGCGACCTGACGTGGCTGACCTCGCGCTGGACCTGCATCTTCGGCAGCGGCTGCCAGGGCATCCAGGCGGGCCGGGCCTCGGACGGCTGCTGCACGCTCGGCGCGCACTTCTCCGACGAGGACGACGAGAAGCGCGTCGCGGAGCACGTGGCCCGGCTGACGCCCGAGCTGTGGCAGTTCCACGACGTGGGCAGCGAGAGCGGGTGGACGCAGAACGACGACGACGGGGAGAAGCAGACCCGTCGCTGGGACGGAGCGTGCATCTTCCTGAACCGGCCCGGGTTCCCCGCCGGGGCGGGCTGCTCGCTGCACATCCTCGCGCTGAAGGAGGGCCGGGAGCCGCTGGAGACCAAGCCGGACGTCTGCTGGCAGCTGCCGATCCGCCGGACGTACGAGTGGATCGACCGGCCCGACGACACCCGGGTGCTCCAGGTGTCGATCGGCGAGTACGACCGCCGGGGCTGGGGCCCCGGTGGCCACGACCTGCACTGGTGGTGCACGTCGGCGACGTCCGCGCACGGCGCCGGGGATCCGGTGTACGTGTCGTACCGGGCGGAGCTGACGGAGCTGATGGGCAAGGAGGGGTACGAGGCGCTCGTGCGGCTGTGCGAGGCCCGGCTGGCCTCGCTGCTGCCGATGGCTCCGCACCCCGCGGATCCTGCCCCGTAGCGAAGCCCGCAGGCGGAGCGCGCAGGCGAACCCCGCAGGCGACCCGCAGGCGAAGCCGGTGAGCGGAGCCGGTCAGCCCCCCGCCGGGCCCGACGGAGCGGGGTCCGGCGCGGGGGAAACCGTTCCGCCTGCGCCGTCCGACGAGGTCGGCGCGGGCGTCGGGGACGGCGGCGGGATCGTCGGTTCCGTCGGGGCCGGTGTCGGCGTCGGCCCCTGGGTCTGGTCCGGTGACGCCGGCGGGCTCGCGGGCTGCGTCGGTTCCGGCTGCGGGGTCGCCGTCGACGCGGGCCGGCCGCGGCCCCGGATGGAGACCACCGCGCCGGTCGGGTCGACCCCGACCCGGGCGCTCCAGGCGCCGACGGGCTGTGACTCGGGGTCGACGGCGATGTGCAGCGTGACCGATTCGCCGGGGGCGAGCGTGCCCGCGGTGCGGCTCGCGCGCAGCCAGGGCGCGTCCGACCAGAGTCGCCAGTCCACGGGGGCGCCGCCCGAGGCGGTGAGGGTGAGCAGGGTGAGGGCGCCCCGCGAGGTGGCGGCCACGGAGAGCCGGCCGGGTGCACCGGCCTGGTCGGGGGGTGCGGGCGGTCCGCTGCTGATCACTTCGACGGAGACGTCGGAGGAGTCGCTGCTCTCGGCGAAGCCGGGGCCGCCGGTGGTGGCGGCTGCGTTCCCCGTGTTCTCGTAGGCGGTCAGCGGGCGGCCGTCGATCCGGGCGGTCGGGAGTTCGGTCTCGCTCGCGGAGATACGGGTGGAGCCGTTCCCGGCGGGTTCGCCGGTGCCCTGCTCGCCGCGGTACGAGGCCCACAGCGCAAGGACCGGGGCCGCGACGACGGTGGCCACGACGGTCGTGGTGACCGCCCGGGCCCGCAGCCGGTCGCGGCGGGCCGCGCGGTCCTTGGGGTCCATCGGGAAGCCCGTGCGGTCGAAGCGTGGGCCGGGGCTGCGGCCGCGGCCCCGGCCGGAGCGGAGCATCGCGGCGTGGACCGCGGTGCGGGGGGCGGGTACGAGCGGCAGTGCGGCGTTGTCGACGCCTGCGCAGCCGGGCCAGGGGGCGGCGGCCCCGACGCGTTCGGCGACGCGCCGGCACCGGGGGCAGTCGTCGACGTGCCGGACGAGTTCGGCGCGCAGGGTGCTGGACAGCAGCACGTCGCCGCTGCCGCCGTTGCCGTCCGCGTCCCCGCCGGTGAGCTGGGAGACGCTGGGGCAGCTGCCGGTCTCGACGACGGCGAGGGCGGCGCGGGTGCGCTCGACCTCGCAGGCGGCGCCGGTCAGCAGTTCCCGGGCGACGGCGGGGGGCGTGCCGAGGACCGCGGCGAGTTCGGGGAGGGCGAGGCGGTGGCGGACGGCGAGTTCGAGCGCCTCGCGCTGCGCGGGTGTGGTCCCCGCGGCCTCCGGCCACGCGAGCCGGGCCAGCTCGGTACGGCGGTAGGCGTCGACGTCAAGCTGTCGACGGGCGTCCTGGGCCGGGCCGTCGTCCGTCACGCCCCCCGGCGCACGGTCACTCCCCGCATGCTCCGGCGCACGCCGGGCGGAATGCGCTCCCTGCCGAACGCGCCGCTGCTCCGATAGTCGGCGCAGGCAGCCCCAGCGGGCGAGCGCGTAGAGCCAGGCGCGCCGGTCGCCCTCGTCGGGGCAGCGGCCGGGATGCCGCTCCGCCACGGCGAGGACGTCTCCGAGCACGTCGGTCGCGGTGTCGTGGTCGCACAGGACCGACAGGCAGTAGGTGAACAGGCCGTCGAGGTACGGCTCGTGCCGGAAGGGGCGCGGCGGCTCCTCTTCGCGAGGCGTGCGCCCATGCGCCCGGTGTGCGCCGGTGCGCGGCGAGGGTTGGGCCTGGTGGCTGCTGTTCACCTGGCGACCGTAGGCGGCGCGCCGGGGGCGCTCTGGAAGCCTTCCCCGGTTTTAGCCCTTATGGGTGAACAGATCGGCGGTGCACTGACGACGGCCCTGACACGGGCGGGGGCCCGGGGCCGTCCGCGCCCGGAGCCGTGCGCCCCGAGGGGCACCGCGGCCCGCGCTGTCGGTGCAGGCGGCTACCGTGAACGGCATGGCTGCCCGCACTGCTCGTTCATCCGCCAAGGACCGACCGTCCTACCGCTGCACCGAATGCGGCTGGACCACGGCCAAGTGGCTCGGCAGGTGTCCCGAGTGCCAGGCCTGGGGGACCGTCGAGGAGATGGGCGCGCCCGCCGTACGGACCACCGCGGCCGGCCGGGTGTCGACCGCGGCGCTGCCGATCGCCCAGGTCGACGGACGGACGGCGACCGCGCGCAGCACCGGGGTGGACGAGCTGGACCGCGTCCTGGGCGGCGGGCTGGTGCCCGGCGCCGTCGTACTGCTGGCCGGTGAGCCCGGCGTGGGCAAGTCGACGCTGCTGCTGGACGTCGCGGCGAAGGCCTCCAGCGACACCCACCGCACCCTGTACGTCACGGGGGAGGAGTCGGCGAGCCAGGTGCGGCTGCGGGCCGACCGCATCAAGGCGCTGAGCGACCACCTGTACCTCGCCGCCGAGACCGACCTGTCGGCGGTGCTCGGGCACCTCGACGCCGTGAAGCCGTCCCTCCTCGTCCTGGACTCCGTACAGACCGTCGCCTCCCCCGAGATCGACGGCGCGCCCGGCGGCATGGCCCAGGTGCGCGAGGTGGCGGGCGCGCTGATCCGGGCGTCGAAGGAGCGGGGCATGGCCACCCTCCTCGTCGGCCACGTCACCAAGGACGGGGCCATCGCCGGTCCCCGCCTGCTGGAGCACCTCGTCGACGTGGTGCTGAGCTTCGAGGGCGACCGGCACGCCCGGCTGCGGCTCGTGCGCGGCGTGAAGAACCGGTACGGCGCCACCGACGAGGTCGGCTGCTTCGAGCTGCACGACGAGGGGATCACCGGGCTCGCCGACCCGAGCGGGCTGTTCCTGACCCGGCGCGCCGAGGCCGTTCCGGGGACCTGTCTGACCGTGACCCTGGAGGGGAAGCGGCCGCTGGTCGCCGAGGTGCAGGCGCTGACCGTGGACTCGCAGATCCCCTCCCCCCGGCGGACCACCTCGGGCCTGGAGACCTCGCGCGTGTCGATGATGCTGGCGGTGCTGGAGCAGCGCGGCCGGATCACGGCGCTCGGCAAGCGCGACATCTACAGCGCCACCGTGGGCGGGGTGAAGCTGACCGAGCCGGCCGCGGACCTGGCGATCGCGCTCGCGCTGGCGTCCGCCGCCAGTGACGTCCCGCTCCCGAAGAACCTGGTGGCCATCGGGGAGGTCGGCCTCGCCGGGGAGGTGCGGCGGGTGACGGGCGTGCAGCGGCGGCTGGCGGAGGCGCACCGGCTGGGCTTCACGCACGCGCTGGTGCCGGCGGATCCGGGCAGGGTGCCGCCCGGCATGAAGGTCACGGAGGTCGCCGACATGGGCGACGCCCTGCGGGTGCTGCCGCGCGGCCGTTCCCGTACACCGGCCAGGGAGGCCAAGGAGCGGGCCGCGGCGGCGGACTAGGGGTCCGGTACCGGGCGGCCCGCGAACCGCACCGCGCACCGCGCACCGCGCACCGCGCACCGCGCACCGCGCACCGCGCACCGCGCACCGCGCACCGGCAGCATGATCGAACCGAGCGGACCGTCATGATCGACCCGGCCGACCGACCGGTCGCCGCCCTGGTCAGGGGGTCCGTACGGGCCCCGGCCGGGCCGTAGCTGGCCAAGCCACGGCGGGGCCGCAGCGCGCGCCGGTAGACTTTGTGCTGGTCCGCCCGGCCGTACGCACGTCCTCGTGCCCCCGCGCTCGGCGGCGCAACCCGCGACCGGAGGAGTGCAGTGGCAGCCAAGGACGGGGCATCAGCACCCGGGAAGTCCGGCGCGAGCTCCAAGCACGACGCGCTCATGCGCGCCTCGCTGAGCGCGGTCGCACCTGGTCAGCCCCTGCGCGACGGCCTTGAGCGGATCGTCCGCGGCAACACCGGCGGCCTGATCGTCCTCGGCATGGACAAGGCCGTCGAGGCGATGTGCACGGGCGGCTTCGTCCTGGACGTGGAGTTCACCGCGACCCGGCTGCGCGAGCTGTGCAAGCTCGACGGCGCGCTCATCCTCGACAAGGACCTCACCAAGATCCTGCGGGCCGGCGTGCAGCTCGTGCCGGACGCGTCGATCCCCACGGAGGAGACGGGCACCCGCCACCGTACGGCCGACCGCGTGTCGAAGCAGTGCGGCTTCCCGGTGGTGTCGGTGTCACAGTCGATGCGGCTCATCGCGTTGTACGTGGACGGGGAGCGGCGGGTCCTGGAAGAGTCCGGGGCGATCCTGTCGCGGGCGAACCAGGCGCTGGCCACGCTGGAGCGGTACAAGCTGCGCCTCGACGAGGTCGCGGGCACGCTGTCGGCGCTGGAGATCGAGGACCTGGTCACGGTGCGCGACGTGACGGCGGTCGCGCAGCGGCTGGAAATGGTCCGCCGGATCGCGACCGAGATCGCCGAGTACGTGGTCGAACTGGGCACGGACGGGCGACTGCTGTCCCTCCAGCTGGACGAGCTGACGGTGGGGATCGAGCAGGAGCGGGAGCTGGTCATCCGGGACTACGTGCCCGAGCCGACGGCGAAGCGTTCCCGCACGGTGGACGAGGCGCTGGCGGAGCTGGACGCGCTGACCCACCCGGAGCTGCTGGAACTGCCCATCGTGGCGCGGGCGCTGGGGTACACGGGCTCGCCCGAGACGCTGGACTCGGCGGTGTCGCCGCGCGGCTACCGGCTGCTGGCGAAGGTGCCGAGGCTGCCGGGCGCGATCATCGAGCGGCTGGTGGAGCACTTCGGCGGTCTGCAGAAGCTGCTCGCCGCGAGCGTCGACGACCTGCAGACGGTGGACGGCGTGGGCGAGGCCCGTGCGCGCAGTGTCCGCGAGGGCCTGTCCCGTCTGGCGGAGTCGTCGATCCTGGAGCGGTACGTCTAGCCTGCGGCTCCGCTCGGCCGACGCACCCGGGCCCCTGTGCCCGTTCGGCGTGCGCGCCGCTGCCGGGGGCGCCGCCCCCGGACTCCGCGCCTCGAACGCCGGCCGGGCTGAAGGCGGAGCCGGAGTTCAGTTCTGCTTGAGGACGAATGAGGTGCGGGCGACCGGCATGCCGGGGGACTTGACCTCGACCACGTAGGTGTCCGGAGCGGCGGTCCCCGCAGGAGGCGTCTGGCACTGGTCGGCCGCGCTGAACTTGCGGTCCCAGTCGAGCGCGTGCTTCGTCTCGCCCTGGGCCGGGAGGCGGAAGAAGGCGTTGCCCGCGCCCGTCGGGCAGTCCGCAGAGGACCACACCGCCTTGTTGCTGCTCGCCTGAAGGATGGTCATGACCGCCTGCTTCGGGCCGAGATCGACCTTGCAGGTGGTTCCGGAGATGTTGCGGGCGACCAGTTCGAGGCGGGGCTTCTCGTTCGCCTCGTACTCGTTCTTCGCGCTCTTGACCTCCCACTGGAGCGCGCTCGTCGCGCACGTGGGGAGCGGGGAGTCCGCCGGGACCGCCGCCGGGCCGCCCGCGCCGCCACCGCTCGCGGAGCCCGAACCGCCGCCCGCGCCGGTGCCGTTGCCCGGTTCGCCGTTCTTGCCGGCTCCGCCGCCGGAGCCGCCCCCGGAGCCTGCCGACCCGCTGCCGCCGGATTCGGCGCGCCCGCCGGGGGCGGCGCTGATGGCGGGGCCCGTACCGGACGGGCCCGGGGTGATCGAGGTGACGGGATCGGGGCCGCCCTCGCCCTTTCCGTTCGTACTCGTCCTCCCCCCACCGGAACTGACGGTCCATACTGCGAGGAGCGCGAGGAGCGCGACGACGGACGCCAGCACAGCCCTCCGTCGCCAGTAGATGGAGGAGGGGAGCGGCCCGACCGGATTGCGCAGAGATCCCACGGAGGGAACTTTACGAGAGTTCGCGACGCGATCAGTGCCCCACATGCCGCGCAACGGACTTGATTTGCCGATGATCATCCTGCGGGCCCAGGCGGAGGCGCTGAGAACCGGCCAAAGGGCTGACATGGAGATTAATCCGGTTTCAGTACGTTCAGTGACCATGGACACCTCCGGCCTGTACCGCGTCGTCACCGGCTTCGCCCGCTCCACACCCGTGTGGGTGCAGTGGACGGCCGAGGTGTGGACGGGATACGGCCTGCTGCTCTTCGGGGTGCTCTCCGCCGCCGTCTGGTGGCGGGCGCGCGGCCGTGCCGGTGCCCGGGCGGTGGCACTCGCCCTCCTCGCGCCGGTGGCCACCGCCGCCGCGTACGTCGTGTCGGAGACGGTGAAGTCCGTCGTGGACGAGGAGCGTCCGTGCCGCGCCGTCGGCGGCGCGGCGGCCTCCCTGGTGGGCTGCCCGCCGCCCGGCGACGGGTCCTTCCCCAGCAACCACGCGACCATCGCGGGCGCCGCCGCCGTGGCCCTGGTCATGGCCGCTCGCCGGCTCGCGCCGCTGGTGGTGCCGCTCGCACTGCTGATGGCCTTCTCCCGCGTCTTCGTCGGTGTCCACTACCCGCACGACGTGGCGCTGGGCCTGCTGCTGGGCGGGGCGGTCGCCGCCCTGCTCGTCCTCGTTCTCACCGGTCCGGCCGCCTCCGCCGTCCGCGCGGTGCGGGCGGGCCGGATCCGGGCGGTCGTGCTGCTGACCGGGCCGGGACCGGCCGACGCGTCCTCCCCCGAGGTCCGAAACGTGCCAGGATGCCGTATGCCATGACTGCATCCCCCTCTCCCTCCCACGACATGACCGACCCCACGACCGACGCCGTGACCGACGACGCGTCCCGCGACGCACGTCGCGACGTCTCCGCCGACTCCGCCCACGCGCTGCACTCGCCCGTCATCTCGTGGTTCGACGAGCACGCCCGCGACCTGCCCTGGCGCCGCCCCGAGTCCGGCCCCTGGGGCGTCATGGTCAGTGAGTTCATGCTCCAGCAGACCCCGGTCAGCCGGGTCCTGCCGGTCTACGAGCAGTGGCTCGCCCGCTGGCCCCGCCCCGCCGACCTGGCCGCCGAGGCCCCCGGTGAGGCCGTACGGGCCTGGGGACGGCTCGGCTACCCGCGCCGGGCCCTGCGGTTGCACGGCGCGGCCGCCGCGATAACGGAGCGGCACGGGGGCGACGTACCGCAGGAGCACGCGCAGCTCCTGGCGCTGCCCGGGGTGGGCGAGTACACGGCCGCCGCGGTGGCCTCCTTCGCGTACGGGCAGCGGCACGCCGTCCTCGACACCAACGTCCGGCGGGTCTTCGCGCGCGCCGCCACCGGGGTCGAGTACCCGCCGAACGCGACCACGGCCGCCGAGCGGCGCCTGGCCCGCGAGCTGCTGCCCGAGGACGAGAGCACCGCGGCCCGCTGGGCGGCGGCCTCGATGGAACTCGGCGCGCTCGTGTGCACCGCGAAGAACCCTGACTGCGCGCGCTGCCCGGTGGCCGGGCTGTGCGCGTGGCGCCTGGCCGGGAAGCCGGCGCACGACGGGCCGCCGCGGCGCGGCCAGACGTACGCCGGGACCGACCGGCAGGTGCGCGGCAAGCTGCTGGCCGTCCTGCGCGAGGCGGTGGGCCCTGTGCCGCAGGCCGTGCTCGACACGGTGTGGAACGAGCCGGTGCAACGGGCCCGCGCTCTCGACGGACTGGTCTCCGACGGGCTGGTGGAACCCCTCGACGGCGGCCTCTACCGGCTCCCGCAGAGCCGGCCGCAGGCGTGACGGGCGGCGGGCCGGGGAGGGTGCGCGACCGGACCGCGACGGTTCGGAAACGGACCGTGCACCGGCCCGCCACCGCCCGTAGCCACCACTGAAGCTGAGTCAGCAATTCCGCTTGTTGCCTGGAAACCGCAGCTCAGGGCACTGTTACACAACCTATGGGTGTCCGTGCTCCCACCGAAGGCTGGCTCGCACAGGCCCGTGACAACCCCTCCGTACCGTCGTCCCCGTAAGACAGCGGTGGAGCGGTCGGACGGGAACGGAGGCGGTCTGAAATGGCGCAGGCGCATGGCGAGGTGCTCGGGTTCGAAGAGTACGTACGCACCCGGCAGGACGCCCTGCTGCGCAGTGCGCGGCGCCTGGTCCCGGACCCCACCGACGCCCAGGACCTGCTCCAGACGGCCCTCGTGCGCACCTACGGCCGCTGGGACGGGATCGCGGACAAGTCGCTGGCCGACGCCTACCTCCGCCGCGTCATGATCAACACTCGTACCGAGTGGTGGCGCGCCCGCAAGCTCGAAGAGGTCCCCACCGAGCAGCTCCCGGACGCGTCCGTCGAGGACGGCTCCGACCAGCGCGCCGACCGCGCCCTGCTGATGGACATCCTCAAGGTGCTCGCGCCCAAGCAGCGCAGTGTGGTCGTCCTGCGACACTGGGAGCAGATGAGCACCGAGGAGACGGCCGCGGCGCTCGGAATGTCGGCGGGAACCGTGAAGAGCACTCTGCACCGCGCCCTGGCCCGCCTCCGGCAGGAGCTGGAGAGCCGGGACCTGGACATGCGTGCGCTGGAGCGCGGTGACCACACCGTGCGGTACGAGGGGCGTGAGCGGTGCGCGGCCTGAACGGCCAAGATCTGAACGGCAGGAGCTCTCCCCCCTCGTTCGGGGGAAGGGGCAGTCTGGTGCTGGTGTCGGCGGGGACGATCGTCCTCGTCGGCACAGCCGTGTTCGCGGTCGGTTGCGCCACCGGCGGCACCGGCCTGCGCGACGGCGGCCCCGCCCGTACCGACACCGTCGCCAGGACCACGCCGTCCGGCTCGTCCTCCGAGTCCTCCTCGGTCTCGTCGTCCGCATCCGGCACGCCCCTGAAGAAGGTGGACCCGGTCGCGCTGATCATGGCGGACCCGAAGGTCAGCTCCGAGGTCAAGCGGGGCCTCAAGCCCTGCACGGGCAAGGAGTACCCGGTGGACGTGAGTTACGGGAGGGTCACCGGCGGCCCGGTGACGGACATCGTCGTGAACGTCCTCTCCTGCGCCGACGCCCTGGGCCGCGGCTCCTACGTGTACCGGGCGGACGGCGGCTCGTACGAGAATGTGTTCTCGGACGAACAGCCACCCGTCTACGCGGAGATCGACCGGGGCGACCTGGTGGTCACGAAGCAGGTCTACGGAAAGAGCGACACGCTCGCCTATCCGTCGGGCGAGGACGTGATCACGTACCGCTGGAACGGGGAGAAGTTCACCGAGCAGGACCGGGTGCACTCGGAGTACAGCAACGTGGTCGACGGCGGCGTGCAGCCGGCCCCGGCGACGAGTCAGAAGAACTGAGCACTGAGCAAGAAGAACGAGGCGAGGCTTGCGCATGGCCGAGACCCATGTCCTGTTCGTGGAGGACGACGACGTCATCCGTGAGGCCACGACCCTGGCGCTGGAGCGCGACGGGTTCGTGGTCACGGCCATGCCCGACGGCCTGTCCGGCCTCGAGTCCTTCCGCGCGCGCCGGCCCGACATCGCCCTGCTGGACGTGATGGTGCCGGGCATGGACGGCGTGAGCCTGTGCCGCCGCATCCGCGACGAGTCCACCGTCCCCGTCATCATGCTGTCGGCGCGCGCCGACTCCATCGACGTGGTGCTGGGTCTGGAGGCGGGCGCCGACGACTACGTCACCAAGCCCTTCGACGGATCCGTGCTCGTCGCCCGGATCCGCGCCGTGCTGCGCCGCTTCGACCACTCCGGCGGCGCGCAGAACGGCGGCGCGGGCGCCCCCGACCACGGCCCGGACGGCGAACGCGGGGTGCTCTCCTTCGGCGACCTGGAAGTGGACACCGAGGGCATGGAGGTCCGCAGGTCGGGCGCCAACGTGGCGCTGACGCCGACGGAGATGCGGCTGCTGCTGGAGTTCTCCTCCGCACCCGGCACCGTCCTGTCGCGCGACCGGCTCCTGGAGCGGGTGTGGGACTACGACTGGGGCGGCGACACCCGCGTCGTGGACGTCCACGTCCAGCGGCTGCGCACCAAGATCGGGCAGGACCGCATCGAAACGGTCCGGGGCTTCGGATACAAGCTGAAAGCATGAGACGGTTCACCCTCCGCACGGGGATCCGCTGGAAGATCACACTCGCCATCGCCGCCGTGGGCGCCCTCGTGACGATCGCGCTGAGTCTGGTGGTGCACAGCGCCGCCCGCGTGT
This sequence comes from Streptomyces sp. NRRL S-378, assembly GCF_000720645.1. Taxonomy (NCBI): domain Bacteria; kingdom Bacillati; phylum Actinomycetota; class Actinomycetes; order Kitasatosporales; family Streptomycetaceae; genus Streptomyces; species Streptomyces sp. NRRL S-378. Next base: position 74,574 of record NZ_JOBX01000024.1, on the reverse strand, counting down.
CGATGCTGGGGAGCGCGCGCGAAGTCCAGCTGGAACGCGTGCAGTTCATCTCCCGCAACGCCGAGGCCGGGCGCAAGCCCCCCATGGGGGCCAAGCTCAACGATCCCGAACTGCCCGCCGAACTGCGGCAGAAGGCGCAGTCGGGGCGGCGGGGGACGTACATCCAGGAGCGCCCGCACGGGGTACCCGAGGTATGGGCCGCCGTACCGCTCGGCAACGGCCAGGTGCTGTCGCTGCACACGCCGTTCCGGGAGAGCGCCGACCTGCTCCCCGACCTGGACCGGGCGCTGGTCGTCGGCGGACTCGCCGCCGTCATCGGCGGATCGGCGCTCGGCGTGCTCATCGGCGGCCAGATCTCGCGCCGGCTGCGCAAGGCTGCCGCCGCCGCGCAGCGGGTGGCGCACGGTGATCCCGACGTACGGGTGCGGGACGCGGTCGGCGGTGTCGTCCGCGACGAGACGGACGACCTCGCACGGGCCGTGGACGCCATGGCCGATGCCCTGCAGCAGCGGCTGGAGGCCGAGCAGCGGGTGACCGCGGACATCGCGCACGAGCTGCGGACCCCGGTGACGGGTCTGCTCACCGCCGCGGAACTGCTGCCCCCGGGGCGGCCCACGGAGCTGGTCCGGGACCGCGCGCAGGCGCTGCGCGCACTGGTCGAGGACGTGCTGGAGGTGGCCCGGCTGGACAGCGCCTCGGAGCGGGCGGAGCTCCAGGAAGTGGCGCTGGGCGAGTTCGTGAGCCGGCGCGTGAAGGTGCTGATGCCGGAGGCGACCGTACGGATCGTGGCGGACGAGATCGTCAGCACCGACCCCCGCCGGCTGGAGCGGATCCTGGGCAACCTGCTCGCCAACGCAGCCCGGTACGGGCGGCCGCCGGTCCAGGTCGACGTCGAGGGACGGGTGGTGCGGGTCCGCGACCACGGGCCGGGCTTCCCCGAGGCACTGCTGCGCGAGGGGCCGAGCCGGTTCCGTACCGGGTCGACGGACCGGGCCGGCGTGGGGCACGGGCTGGGGCTGACCATCGCGGAGGGTCAGGCGCGGGTGCTGGGCGCCCGGCTGACCTTCCGCAACGTGGCGGCTCCCGGTGTACTGGACCGCTCGGTGACGCCGGAGGGCACGCCCGTCGGCGCGGCGGCCGGAGCGGTCGCGGTGCTGTGGCTGCCGGAGCACGCACCGACGGCGACGGGCAGCTTCCCGGTCCTGAAGCTGCCACCGGGCTGACGGAGGGGCACGCTGCCGCCGGCCCGGTACGGGGCCGGCGGGTGCCGGGCCGGCGGCTACCGGGCCGTACCCGTCCACGGGTGTGTGTCTTAGGCTCCCTGCCATGACCGACGGCACGTATCCCCCGAGCAGCCCGCAGCCCGAGCCCGCCCCCGGCAGCGGCGGATACGGGTTCCCGCCGGGGCCGCCCGCCCAGAACGGCTACGGCGGCTACGGCTACCCGGCAGGAAACGACGGCTACGGCTACCCGCAGCCCGGGCAGCAGCCGAACCCGTACCAGCAGGACGCGGGCGGCGGTCAGTGGCCGCCCGCCTCCTCGGCCCCGGCCCAGCCGGGGTTCACGAGGCTGGCCGGTCCGGACATACCCGGCGCGGCGGAGCAGCCCGACTGGGAGGCCATGGCAGACCGGTCCGAGGCGGCGCGACGCAAGAAGAAGCGGCGGGTGCTGGTCGGCGGGGCGACCGCACTGGTGCTGCTGGCCGGCGGTGGAACGTTCTTTCTGATGAGCGGCCGGGGCGACTCCCCGGACGGGACGAACGCCAAGCCGTCGACGTCGACGTCGGCCACGCCCGAACCGGAGGGGTCGAAGTCGCCCACGGCCTACACGGCAACGGTCGCGGGTGACGACACGCTGCTGCGCGACAGCTACGGGCAGACGGGCATCCGGCTGGGCTCCGACCTCAGGGTCAGCGCGCTGGGCAAGCGGTTCCAGGTCGTCGGCAGGGGCAACGGCAACTCGTGGGGGCAGTCCGCCGAGCCCGTCGTCGACGTCACCAAGAGCTTCACGGTCACGGCGCGCGTCTACAGCTCCGCCACCAAGGGCTCGCGGATCGCGATCAGCCAGGGCGACGGGGAGTCCTACTCCTTCGAGCTCGGCGTGAACGAGGTGAACGGCAAGCAGGCCTGGATCTTCCGGGTGCAGACGGGCGACAAGGGCGCCGAGGCGACCACGCGGACCGTCGCCGCCGAGGGCCTCACCATCCTCAAGACGCCGACGCTGCTGATGGCCACGTACGACGCGGAGAAGAAGGCCATCGCCCTCTACGTGGACGGCAAGAAGGCCGGCGAGACGCCGGTCCCGGGGATCTGGCAGGCCCCCGGCCCGATGCAGCTCGGCCGGTCCAGGCACCACGACATCTGGACGGGGCCGTGGCAGGGCGGCCTGCACAACATCAGGGTGTACGACTCGGCGTTCACCGAGGAGCAGGCCGCCGGGTACAAGGAGGGCAAGCTCTCGCCGGCGCCGAAGCCGGCGCATGCCTGGCTGCTCACCTGACCCGGCCCGACCGGTCCGACCCGGCCCGACCCGGCCCGCCGCGGACGGGTACGACGACGCCGACCGGCCCCGGGGGGCGGTCGGCGTCGTCGTGAAAGGGTCTCGCGCGGGTCAGCCGCAGGTCAGCCGCAGGTCAGCCGCAGGCCAGATGCAGGTCAGATGCTGACGCCGTTGGTGCGCAGGAAGGCCACCGGGTTGAGGGCGGAGCCGTAGTTCGGGGTGGTGCGGATCTCGAAGTGCAGGTGCGGGCCGCTGGAGTTGCCGGTGTTGCCCGACAGGCCGATGCGCTGCTTGACGGAGACCTTCTGGCCGATCTTGACCTGGATCTTCGACAGGTGCGCGTACTGCGAGTACTTGTTGTTCGCGTGCTTGATCACGATGGCGTTGCCGTACGCGGGGCCGTCGCCGCCGCCGTTCGGGCCGGCCTTGACGACGACGCCGGCGGCCGCGGCGTTGACCGGGGTGCCGACCGGGACGGCGAAGTCCTGGCCGGAGTGCTTGCGGGCCCACATGCTGCCGCCCTTGCCGAAGGTCGCGGACAGCGTGTACTTCTCCAGCGGCTTGTCCCAGAGACCGGCCTTCTTCTTCGCCGCTGCGGCGGCGTCGGTGGCGGCGGCGGGGACCGTCTGCGGGGCGTCGGCGAAGGCAGCGGTCGTCCCGGCCCCGAGAGCCAGCACAGCACCGAGGGTTGCGCCGACGGTGACACGGGTAGAACGGGTGATGACGCGCTTCGCGGACATAGAGCAGACCTCCGGGGCCGGGGACGTGGGCGATCACGCCCGTCTCGGGCATGAAGTGACCCGGCACGCTCAGCCATGTGCCGGGTTGGCTCATCTTTGGTAACCCGTATGTCCGGACATCCCCAAACGTCCCCGTTTACTACCGGGGCTCGTAGGCGCGCCGGGGTGACGTGGTCCGTTGACAGGATTTTCCGTGGCCGAACCTCGTCGACGGCCTCCACGGGGCCCTTTCGATCTACGAAACCCCCTCGTATGTCCGATTTGTTCTGTGCGGCTTGTCACCGGCCCGTCCCAGAACCGACCGCTCCGGAACCGTGCGAATGTGACCGGCGCTACGCTCCCGGCTCGTGGACGCGAAGCTCTTACGGCCGGAGGGCGCGGGCGCGGGCCTGGTGGACCGCCCGCAGCGGATCTCCTCCTACCTCGCGCTGCGCGAGAAGCGCGACCTCGACGCGGCGGACCTGCGCAGGCTCGCCGACCGCCTGGTGCGCGAAGCCCTGCGGGCCCCCGGCGAGCGGCCGCTCCCGCCCGGCGAGGAGGCCGGGGTGGCGGCGGCGCTCGTAGCGACCCTCCACGCGCTGGGCGACCTCACCCTCTCCGACGTGGAGGCCGTCCGCCTCGGCCCCGCGGCCTTCGCCCGCCGGCTCCGGGCCGCCGCACCGGCGACCGGGCTCTCCCGGGACGCCAACCTCTTCCACGACCGCCTCGTCGACCTGGCCTGCCTGCACCTGCCGGCCACGGCGGACGAGCACGAGGCCCTGATGGCCGTGACGGCGGCCGGCGAGACCCTCTCGGAGCTGGCCATCCCCTACCTGGCCCGGTTCCGCGACACGGCCTCATCCGAGGTGCGGGAGGCCCTCGTGCGGCTGTGGGGCCGCTTCGACACCCGCGCATACGCCCGGGAGGGAGCAGGCGAAAGGGGCGGCCCCGGGACTCGGAAGTCCCGGGGCCGCCCCTGATACCGCTCAGTCGCGCTTACGCGCCCTTCGACAGGTCCGGGCCGGAGCCCGTGGCCTCGATCGGGGGGAGGTCGGGCAGCGCCGACTTCTCCTCGCCGCGGAAGGTGAACTTGGCTTCCTCGCCCTCACCCTCCTTGCCGACGACCACGATGTGACCGGGCCGCAGCTCGCCGAAGAGGATCTTCTCCGACAGCACGTCCTCGATCTCGCGCTGGATGGTGCGGCGCAGCGGCCGGGCACCCAGGATCGGGTCGTAGCCGCGCTTGGCGAGCAGGAGCTTCGCGTCGCCGCTCAGCTCGATGCCCATGTCGCGGTCCTTGAGGCGCTCGTCGACCTTCGCGATCATCAGGTCGACGATCTGGATGATGTCTTCCTCGGTGAGCTGGTGGAAGACGACCGTGTCGTCGACACGGTTGAGGAACTCGGGCCGGAAGTGCTGCTTGAGCTCTTCGTTGACCTTCGCCTTCATCCGGTCGTAGCCGGTCTTCGTGTCGCCCTGCGCCGCGAAGCCCAGGTTGAAGCCCTTCGAGATGTCCCGGGTGCCCAGGTTGGTCGTCATGATGATGACCGTGTTCTTGAAGTCCACGACCCGGCCCTGGGAGTCGGTCAGGCGACCGTCCTCCAGGATCTGGAGAAGGGAATTGAAGATATCCGGGTGGGCCTTCTCGACCTCGTCGAAGAGGACGACGGAGAACGGCTTGCGGCGCACCTTCTCGGTGAGCTGGCCGCCCTCTTCGTAGCCCACGTAACCGGGGGGCGAACCGAAGAGGCGCGAAACCGTGTGCTTCTCGCTGAACTCCGACATGTCGAGGGAGATCAGCGCGTCCTCGTCGCCGAAGAGGAATTCGGCGAGCGTCTTGGAGAGCTCGGTCTTACCGACACCGGACGGACCGGCGAAGATGAACGAGCCACCCGGACGCTTCGGGTCCTTCAGACCCGCACGGGTACGACGGATCGCCTGGGAGAGCGCCCTGATGGCGTCCTTCTGGCCGATGACCCGGCGGTGGAGCTCGTCCTCCATGCGGAGCAGTCGCGAGGACTCCTCCTCGGTGAGCTTGAAGACGGGAATGCCGGTCGCGGTCGCGAGGACCTCGGCGATGAGCTCGCCGTCGACCTCGGCGACGACGTCCATGTCGCCGGCCTTCCATTCCTTCTCGCGCTTGGTCTTCCCCGCCAGCAGCTGCTTCTCCTTGTCGCGGAGAGAAGCCGCCTTCTCGAAGTCCTGGGAGTCGATGGCCGACTCCTTGTCCCGGCGCACGGCCGCGATCTTCTCGTCGAACTCGCGGAGGTCCGGCGGCGCGGTCATCCGGCGGATGCGCATCCGGGAGCCGGCCTCGTCGATCAGGTCGATCGCCTTGTCCGGGAGGAAGCGGTCCGAGATGTACCGGTCTGCCAGCGTCGCCGCCTGGACGAGGGCCTCGTCCGTGATGGAGACGCGGTGGTGGGCCTCGTAGCGGTCGCGCAGGCCCTTGAGGATCTCGATCGTGTGGGGGAGGGAAGGCTCCGCCACCTGGATCGGCTGGAAGCGGCGTTCGAGGGCCGCGTCCTTCTCGAGGTGCTTGCGGTACTCGTCGAGCGTCGTGGCACCGATGGTCTGGAGCTCACCACGGGCCAGCATGGGCTTGAGGATGCTGGCGGCGTCGATCGCGCCCTCGGCGGCACCCGCACCCACGAGGGTGTGGAGCTCGTCGATGAACAGGATGATGTCGCCGCGGGTGCGGATCTCCTTGAGCACCTTCTTCAGGCGCTCCTCGAAGTCACCGCGGTAGCGGGAACCGGCGACCAGGGCGCCGAGGTCAAGCGTGTAGAGGTGCTTGTCCTTGAGGGTCTCGGGGACCTCGCCCTTGACGATCGCCTGCGCCAGGCCCTCGACGACGGCCGTCTTGCCGACGCCGGGCTCGCCGATGAGGACCGGGTTGTTCTTCGTACGGCGGGACAGCACCTGCATGACCCGCTCGATCTCCTTCTCGCGCCCGATGACCGGGTCGAGCTTGGATTCGCGGGCAGCCTGGGTGAGGTTGCGGCCGAACTGGTCCAGGACGAGGGAGGTCGAGGGGGTGCCCTCGGCCGGGCCGCCGGCCGTGGCCGACTCCTTGCCCCCGCCGGTGTAGCCGGAGAGCAGCTGGATGACCTGCTGCCGGACTCGGTTGAGATCGGCGCCCAGCTTCACGAGGACCTGGGCGGCGACGCCCTCGCCCTCGCGGATCAGGCCGAGCAGGATGTGCTCGGTGCCGATGTAGTTGTGGCCGAGCTGGAGGGCCTCTCGGAGCGAAAGCTCCAGGACCTTCTTCGCCCGCGGGGTGAAGGGGATGTGGCCGGACGGGGCCTGCTGCCCCTGACCGATGATCTCCTCAACCTGCTGGCGAACAGCCTCGAGCGAAATCCCGAGGCTCTCCAGGGCCTTAGCGGCGACACCCTCACCCTCGTGGATCAAGCCCAGGAGGATGTGCTCGGTGCCGATGTAGTTGTGGTTGAGCATCCGGGCTTCTTCCTGAGCCAGGACGACAACCCGCCGCGCGCGGTCGGTGAACCTCTCGAACATCGTTTATCGCTCCTCAGAGCGGTCGGGCAGTTCGGGGTCGGTCCCCGCCCTGTCCTTCCGCATGCTAGTCCCGTGGGGCGGGACAGCTCATTCCAACTGCCGACATCCGTCCACGGCTCACCCCTGCATCAGCGGGAAAACCGGCTTGAAGAGCCGACAACTGCTCCAACTCGATGGTGCGAGACGATGTTCCCGCAGGCCAGGCAGATACCCGTCATGCGTGTACGCCGACGGCGAACGGAAGCCGGTCAAATCAGCGTGTCGCCCCGATCCACTAGGAATGTCTTACCCGTAAGGGCTGACACTCCATGCCGGTGACGCCGGTTCCCTCCGCTGAGGGCGAACAGAGTTCCGTCTCGAATGTGGGACTCCGCCTCCACGGACGTTTACGTTCTGCACATCCTCGAGTGCGGAACGTCACATCCGCCGTAACCGCGAAGCGTTTCTGCAGTTGCTCCGGGTATGGCCGCAACCGTCCTGCCGACCGTCCCGCCGCCGCGCGTCGCGCCCGAGGAGGACGCCTGCGCCGCCTGGTACGGGGAGGTGCTCGGCTGGACCGTCACGGGCGGGCCGCCGGTCCAGCTCGTGACCGGTGTCGGCTTCGACGTGCTGGAGCTGCCGTCGGACGCGGGGACGGCGCTGTTGCGCCGGCCGGTCGCCACGGGTCCGGTGGCCGTGATGGGGCGCCGGATGCGGTTCCTGGTGGCCCCGGGGAGCGCAGAGGAGCTCGACGGGCTGCTCGACTGGCTGGAGTGGGGCGGGGTCGCCCTGGATCTGACCGCCCTGGGTACGGGCGGGCGGATCACCGCCCCGGCTCCCCCGGGGCCGCCCCTGGGAGAAAGCCCTCGGGGGGCCGCCGTATGGCTGCGACCCCCCGAGCAGGGGTGTGAGGCACTGCTGCCGGCCCTGCCCGGTCCCGGGCGGGCCGCAGGGCCCGCTCACGGTCCCGATCTCGTACGCCTGGTCGCGGCGGCGGCGACGGAATGCCACCGGGCGCGCCTGGGCCGGCGTACGAACGGGGTCCGTCAGCCCTTGGCCTTCTCGTAGGCCTCGCGGATCTCGGCCGGGACGCGGCCGCGGTCGTTGACGTTGTAGCCGTTCTCCTTGGCCCACGCGCGGATCTCGGCCGTGTCCGGGTTGCCGGTCGCCGCTGCGCGGCCCTTGGCGCGGGCCGCGGTGGCACGGCCACCGGTGCGGCGGCCGCCCTTGGTGTACGGGTCGAGCAGACCGCGGAGCTTTTCAGCGTTGGCGGTGGTGAGGTCGATCTCGTAGGTCTTGCCATCCAGAGCGAACGTCACCGTCTCGTCCGCCTCGCCACCGTCGAGGTCGTCGACAAGAAGGACCTGAACCTTCTGTGCCACCGGGATTTCCTTTCATCGAAAAGCAGTACGCGGAAAGGAAACCGCTTTTGCCAGGAAAACACAAACCCCCCGGGAGAGGTTCAGGACCGCAACGAGGCGGGAAACGTGCGCGATTCGGACATAGGCCACGGGCGCGCGGAGCGCCGGAAAAGCTGAGGCCATCGATCAGAGGTGCAGAAGCATCCGGCTGTTGCCCAAGGTGTTCGGCTTCACTCGTTCGAGACCGAGGAACTCGGCGACGCCCTCGTCATAGGAACGCAAGAGCTCCATGTAGACATCGGTGTCGACCGGGGTCTCGCCGATCTCGACGAAGCCGTGCTTCGCGAAGAACTCGACTTCGAAGGTGAGGCAGAAAACCCGGCTCACCCCGAGCGTGCGGGCGGTGCTCAACAACTGCTGGAGCACCTGGTGGCCGACGCCGGTGCCCTTCAAGTCGCGGTCGACCGCGAGAGTGCGCACTTCGGCCAGGTCTTCCCACATCACGTGGAGTGCACCGCAGCCCACCACCTGTGCATCGGAGTCGCGTTCCGCGACCCAGAACTCCTGGATGTCCTCGTAAAGGACGACCGGTGCTTTGTCGAGCAGGATCCGCTGCTGCACGTACTGGTCGAGGAGGCGGCGCAGCGCGGGAACATCGCGCGTGCGGGCACGGCGGATCGTCACTGTTTCTGCGTGTGCAGAGGAAAACTCACCCATGGCTGCGGACGCTATCGCTCCGGCGGCGTCGGGGGCTCGGCGGACTCCCGTTCGCCTTCGGGTGGCGCGGGGGGTTCCGCGGAGACTTCGGGGCGGGGTTCCGTGCGGGGTTCCGCGGGGGCCTCGGTGGCGGACTCGTCGTCGTACTGGACGACCCGGACGGCGTCCCGGAGGGCTTCGCGCTGTTCCGCGGACATCATGCCGAAGAAGGCGACGAGAGCGGCGGCGGGGTTGTCGCTCGTCGACCAGGCTTCGTTCATCAGTGCGGCCGAGTAGGCGGCGCGGGTGGAGACCGCCGTATATCGATAGGCCCGGCCTTCGGCTTCCCGGCGGACCCAGCCCTTCTGATGGAGATTGTCCATAACGGTCATGACCGTGGTGTACGCGATGGACCGTTCCTGCTGGAGGTCTTCCAGGACTTCCCGAACGGTGACCGGGCGGTTCCACTGCCACACCCGCGTCATGACGGCGTCTTCGAGTTCTCCCAAGGGGCGAGGCACAACAGCACGATAGTGCGGGTTGTGCGGAATTGCCCGACTATTCACCCGGCAACGCGCAACAAAATCGGGCGCACGGTCCGTACCCGTGCGCCCGCGCGGAGGGACCCGCGCTCTAGTTCTGCTGCTGGCGGGTGGCTTCGGCCCGGGCGATCACGGCGTCGACCGCCGCATCCTCCTTGGACTTGTTGGAGCCGCCCTGGCTCTTCACGATCGTCACGACGAGGGCGATGAAGAACGCGGCCATCACGAAGGGGGGCACGAGCGCGGAGACGTAGTCCATGCCCCCCAGCGTAGCCACCCGCGCCCGGTCCGGTCCGGGTGGGTGAGGGGTGGGTCCCGCCCCTCACCCGGACCGCCCGGGCGCGCTCACATGACGGCGAGCCCGGACGCCGGGGGTGCGGTGGGCTTGCGGCGCGGCGGGAAGACCTCGCCGGGGGTGGGGACCGGCCGCTCGGGGCGCGGGCGCTCCTTGGGCGCGGGCGCCGGCCGCGGCGGCTCCGCCTGGCCGCCCGCCAGGGTCAGCAGGCGGGTGCGGGGCGCGGCGGCCGTGGTCAGCCGGCGCCGTACGGATCGCTCCGCGACCCCCCGGGCCCGCTCCAGCAGCGCGGCGGCGGCGGGATTGGCCCGGAGCGCGCGCAGGGCCGCGAGGTCGTCGGGGACCGGCTCGTAGCCGGCGGCGAGGGCTTCCCGGAGCACTGCCAGGTAGCCGGGGAGGCTGCCGGGCAGGGCGCCGCGGTAGCGGACCAGATCGTCCAGGACGAAGGCTCTGAGCCGGCCCGCCTCCCGGACCGCTTCGTCCACCGACTGCGCGAGGTGCAGGCAGTCCTGGACCTCCTCGGCCGCCAGGGGGGCCGAGGAGGACTGAAGGGCGTGGGCGAGCGAACGCCTGAGCACGTGCAGCTCAGCGGCGCTGAACGCCATGCCGCCGCGGGATCCGTAGGGCGTGGGCATGGGCCCGAAGATACGCGCTAATCGGACAAAATCCCCTTAAGAGGGGTGGCTGCGGCGCGGCGCGGCCGGACCCGGCACCGAGCCTCAGCCGGTCTCCTTGACGGCACGCAGGAAGTCCGTCCAGGCGGCCTGGGTCGTGGCCAGGACCAGGTGGGCGGGGTCGACGCGGTCGGCGACCTTGACGAGTGCTCCGGGGGTGACGGCGACGTAGACGCAGGCGTCGCCGTCGCCGCAGAACGAGGACTTCCGCCACGCGGGCTGAGCGGTCATGGTGTCTCCTCCGGGCACGGTGGCCGGTAAATGCGGTCAAGGGACGGTAACTCCGCAGCCGGTCCTCACCGGCGACTTTCACGCAATTCGGCGTTTCGCCGCTGCCCTCCGGGGGTGCGGGTGGTACACGGCGGCGCCGGCCCGTCGCAGGCCGGCGGCCGGGTCAGATGCGGGAAACGAAGGCCGAGACCGCGTCATGGACGTCGGATTCCGTCCAGGACAGGCCCGGCTCGGTGACGTCCAGCTCGGTCACCGCGAGGCCCGGCGGTCCCGCGGCCGACCAGCGGCGGAACAGCACCGTGCCGGTCTCCTCCGCCTGCCGCAGCCCCGCGTCCGTCAGCCGGTCCGGGTCATGCGGCAGCCACACCTGGAACTGGTGCGTGTGCGGCTCCTCGGGGTGGACGCGCGACCACGGGACGCCGGACGTCGCGAAGGCCTCGCGCAGCGCCCCGGCCACCATCCGCGCCTGCGCCACGTACGACGGCAGCCGCGGCAGCTCCCGGTCCAGTCCGGCCAGCGCGGACAGGGCCTGGGGGAACTGCCGGAAGATCTGGCCGCCGTAGCGGTGGCGCCAGACCCTGGTCTCCTCCACGAACTCCCGCGGACCGGCCAGGGCAGCCCCGCTCAGCCCGCCCAGCGACTTGTAGAACGAGACGTACACGGAGTCGGCGAGCCCGGCGATCTCCGGCAGCGGGCGGCCGAAGCGGACCGTGGTCTCCCACAGCCGGGCCCCGTCGAAGTGGATCACCGCCTCCCGCTCCCGGCCCGCCTCCACCAGCGCCACCAGTTCCTCCCAGGTGGGCAGCAGGAACCCGGCCTCGCGCAGCGGCAGCTCCAGCATCAGCGTCCCGAAGGGCTCCCGGACGGCCTCGACCTCCTCCGCGGTCATCTGGCGCGGCTCGGTCGTCGGGTGGACGACCCGCAGCCCGGAGACCGTCGACAGGGCGTCGCCCTCCCACATCTCGGGGTGGCTCACGGGGTGCAGCGCGACGACCGGGTTCCCGGTCCGGCCGGCCCAGCAGCGCAGGGCGACCTGCTGGGCCATCGTGCCGCTGGGGAAGAACGCGGCGTCCTGCGTCCCGAGCAGCTCCGCGACCCGCCGCTCCAGTTCCTCGACGATCCCGTCGCCGTAGACGTCGGCCGGCGTGTCCATGTCGTAGGGCGCCTCGGCGAGCCGGGCCAGGGACTCCCCCACCGTGGCCTCGCGCGGGCTGCGGGTCAGGGTCCTGCCCGCCGCCCGCCAGGCCGCCGCGAGCCGCTCGTTGCGCTGCGTTTCCTCGTTGCTGTCGCTCATGGCCCCTGATCCTCGCCGCTCGTCCCCGACCGGCCAAGAGCCTCACGGGCTAGCATGGCGGCGTATCGTCCGGTACCCCTGCGGACTGGAACGGAAGGCATTCCCCGCGTGAATCCATCACAGCAGCCACGCCCTGCCCGGCTCGCCGTCGGCGTCGTCGGGGCGGGCCGCGTCGGCCCGGCGCTGGCCCGTGCGCTCCAGCAGGCGGGCCACCGGCCCGTCGCCGTGTCGGGAGTGTCCGACACCTCCGTGCGCCGCGCCGCGCGGATGCTGCCCGACGTGCCGCTCGTGCCACCCGCGCAGGTGCTGGAGCTGGCCGACCTGGTCCTGCTGACCGTCCCCGACGACGCGCTGCCGTCGCTCGTGGAGGGGCTCGCGGAGACCGGAGCGGTCCGGCCCGGACAACTGCTCGTCCACACCTCGGGCCGGTACGGGACCGCCGTGCTCGACCCGGCCCGCCGGGCGGGCGCCCTGCCGCTGGCCCTGCACCCCGCGATGACCTTCACCGGCACCGAGGTCGACGTGCAGCGGCTGGCCGGCTGCTCCTTCGGCGTCACCGCCCCCGACGAGCTGCGGCTGGCCGCCGAGGCCCTGGTCATCGAGATGGGCGGGGAGCCCGAGTGGATCGCGGAGGAGAACCGGGCGCTCTACCACGCGGCGCTGGCCCTCGGCGCGAACCACCTCGTCACACTGGTCGCCCAGTCCCTGGAGCTGCTGCGCAAGGCCGGGGTCGCTCACCCCGACCGGATGCTCGGCCCGCTGCTCGGCGCGGCTCTCGACAACGCCCTGCGGTCCGGGGACGCCGCCCTGACCGGGCCGGTGGCCCGCGGGGACGCCGGTACGGTCGCCGCGCACGTCTCGGAGCTGCGCCGCCACGCGCCGGGCACGGTCGCCGGCTACCTGGCCATGGCCCGCACCACCGCCGACCGGGCCCTCGCCCACGGTCTGCTCAAGCCCGAACTCGCCGAGGACCTGCTCGGTGTACTCGCCGACACGGACCCTGACGGGGGCGACCAGTGACCGAGCTGCTGCTGCACACCGCCGACGAGCTGCACAAGCTGCCGCGCACCGGGCGGCGGGCCGTGGTGATGACCATGGGCGCCCTCCACGAGGGCCACGCCACCTTGATCCGCACGGCCCGCGAACAGGCCGGGCCCGAGGGCCAGGTCGTCGTCACCGTCTTCGTCAACCCGCTGCAGTTCGGGGCGGGCGAGGACCTCGACCGCTACCCCCGCACCCTCGACGCTGACCTGAGGATCGCCGAAGAGGCGGGCGCCGACGCGGTGTTCGCCCCCGCCGTCGACGAGGTCTACCCGGGCGGGGACCCGCAGGTGCGGATCAGCGCCGGCCCGATGGGCGAGCGCCTCGAAGGAGCCACCCGGCCCGGCCACTTCGACGGGATGCTGACCGTCGTCGCCAAGCTGCTCCACCTGACCCGGCCCGACCTGGCCCTGTTCGGCCAGAAGGACGCGCAGCAACTGGCCCTGATCCGGCGGATGGTGACCGATCTGAACTTCCCCGTCGAGGTGGTCGGCGTACCGACCGTCCGCGAGGAGGACGGGCTGGCGCTGTCGTCCCGCAACCGCTACCTGTCCGCCGCGGACCGGCAGACCGCCCTGGCGCTGTCCCGGGCCCTGTTCGCGGGCCGCGACCGGCTCGCCGCACAGGCCGCACTGCGGGCCCGCGCCGAGGCCGCCCCGGCCACCGACCAGCGGGCCACCGCCCTGGCGCGGCTGGGTGAGATCCGCGCCTCGGCCGACGCGCACGCCGTCTCGGCGGCCTGCACGGGCCTGCCGGACGCGGTCCGGGCCGCGGCGCGCCACGTGCTGGCCGACGCGGCCCGCTCGGAGCCGCCGCTCGTGCTGGACTACCTGGCGCTGGTGGACCCGCAGGACTTCACCGAGGCCGGTCCCGACTTCACCGGGCAGGCCGTGCTGGCCGTCGCCGCGAAGGTGGGCACGACCCGGCTGATCGACAACATCCCATTGGAGTTCGGAGCACACTCGTGAGCACCCCTGGCAGAGGCCCCGCAGGCAGCACCGGCATACGGCTGCACGCGCCGGCGCCCGGCTGGTCCCTGGACGCCGACGTCGTGGTCGTCGGCTCCGGCGTGGCGGGGCTGACCGCCGCGCTGCGTTGCGCGGCCGCGGGCCGCCGTACCGTCGTGGTCACCAAAGCGCGGCTCGACGACGGCTCCACCCGCTGGGCCCAGGGCGGCATCGCCGCGGCCCTCGGCGAGGGCGACACCCCCGAGCAGCACCTCGACGACACCCTGGTCGCGGGCGCCGGCCTGTGCGACGAGGAGGCCGTGCGGCTGCTCGTCACCGAGGGTCCGGACGCGGTGCGGCGGCTGATCGACACCGGCGCGGTCTTCGACACCTCCGCCGAGACCGGGGAGATCGAGCTGACCCGTGAGGGCGGCCACCACCGCCGGCGGATCGCGCACGCGGGCGGCGACGCCACCGGCGCCGAGATCTCGCGGGCGCTGGTCGAGGCCGTGCACGCCGCGGGCATAGAGACCGTGGAGAACGCGCTCGTCCTCGACCTCCTCCAGGACGCGCACGGCCGTACGGCCGGTGTCACCCTGCACGTCATGGGCGAGGGCCAGCACGACGGCGTCGGCGCCGTCCACGCGCCCGCCGTGATCCTGGCGACCGGCGGCATGGGGCAGGTCTTCTCCGCGACGACCAACCCGTCGGTGTCCACAGGCGACGGCGTGGCGCTCGCGCTGCGCGCCGGGGCCGAGGTCTCCGACCTGGAGTTCGTGCAGTTCCACCCGACGGTGCTGTTCCTCGGCCCGGACGCCGAGGGACAGCAGCCGCTGGTGTCGGAGGCCGTCCGGGGAGAGGGCGCGTACCTCGTCGACGGGGACGGCGTGCGCTTCATGGTCGGCCAGCACGAGCTCGCCGAGCTGGCCCCGCGCGACATCGTCGCCAAGGGCATCATGCGCCGCATGCAGGAGCAGGGCGCCCAGCACATGTACCTGGACGCCCGGCACTTCGGCGCCGAGATGTGGGAGCAGCGCTTCCCCACGATCCTGGCCGCCTGCCGCTCGCACGGCATCGACCCGGTGACCGAGCCGATCCCGGTGGCGCCCGCCGCGCACTACGCGTCCGGCGGCGTACGGACCGACCTGCACGGCCGCACCACCGTCCCCGGTCTGTACGCCTGCGGCGAGGTGGCCTGCACGGGCGTGCACGGCGCGAACCGGCTCGCCTCCAACTCCCTGCTGGAGGGCCTGGTCTTCGCCGAGCGGATCGCCGCGGACATCACCTCGCGGGAGCAGGGCGGGGGCGGCCCGGGCGTGCCGGTCCCCTCGACCGGCCCGCTGCAGCCCGCCGCGGCCCGGTACGAGATCCAGCGGATCATGACGGACGGCGCGGGCGTGCTCCGCTCCGCGGCGTCGCTGGAAGCGGCGGCCGACGCCCTGGAAGGGCTGTACGCCGCCGCCCTGAACGATCTCGAGGCGCACGGCAAGACCGCCGAACCGGGTGTGGACACCTGGGAGGCCACGAACCTGCTGTGCGTGGCGCGGGTCCTGGTCGCCGCCGCGCAGCGGCGCGCGGAGACCCGCGGCTGCCACTGGCGCGAGGACCACCCGGACCGGGACGATGCGCGGTGGCGCCGCCACCTGGTGGTCCGGCTCTCGGCCACCGAGAAGCGGGCCCTTGTCGTCGTACCCACCGACTCCGCGGACTTCCCGTCCGTGCACCCCCTGAGCACCCCGAGCCTGGAGCAGTGACCGTGAGCACCCCCCAACTTCCCCTCATCGACCAGAACGACGGCGGCTGCGGCGACGACTGCGCCTGCGGCGACGGCGAGGAGAGCGGCCTCGACCCGGCGCTGGCCCAGCTGCTCGCGGACGCGGGCCTGGACCCCATCGAGGTCGAGGACATCGCCCACATGGCGCTGTCCGAGGACCTCGACGGGGGCGTGGACGTCACCACCGTGGCCACGGTCCCCGAGGACGCCGAGGCCATCGCCGACTTCGTCGCCCGCGAGGACGGTGTCGTCGCGGGCCTGCGCATCGCGGAGGCGGTGTTCTCCGTGGTGTGCACGGAGGCCTTCGAGGTGGAGCGGCACGCGGAGGACGGCGACACCGTCAAGGCCGGAGAGGTGCTGCTGTCGGTCCGCGCCCGCACCCGTGACCTGCTGACGGCCGAGCGCAGCGCGCTGAACATCCTGTGCCGTCTCTCGGGCATCGCGACGGCCACCCGCCGCTGGGCGGACGTGCTGGAGGGCACGAAGGCCAAGGTCCGCGACACCCGCAAGACGACGCCGGGCCTGCGTTCGCTGGAGAAGTACGCGGTCCGCTGCGGCGGCGGCGTCAACCACCGCATGTCGCTGTCGGACGCGGCACTGGTGAAGGACAACCACGTGGTCGCCGCGGGCGGTGTCGCGCAGGCCTTCACCGCGGTGCGCGAGGCCTTCCCGGAGGTCCCGATCGAGGTCGAGGTCGACACGATGCACCAGGTCCGCGAGGTCCTGGACGCGGGCGCCGACCTGATCCTGCTGGACAACTTCACGGTCCCGGAGACCGAGGAGGCCGTCACGCTGGTGGCCGGCCGGGCGGTGCTGGAGTCCTCCGGCCGGCTGACGCTGGACACCGCCCGGGCGTACGCGGAGACCGGCGTGGACTACCTGGCGGTCGGCGGGCTGACCCACTCCTCGCCGATCCTGGACATCGGCCTCGATCTGCGCGAGGCGGTGTAACCGGTGCTCCTCACCATCGACGTAGGCAACACCCAGACGGTCCTGGGCCTGTTCGACGGTGACGAGATCGTCGAGCACTGGCGCATCTCGACCGACCCGCGGCGCACGGCGGACGAGATGGCCGTGCTGATGCAGGGCCTGATGGGCATGCACCCGATGCTCGGCAGCGAGCTCGGCGACGGGATCCACGGCATCGCGATCTGTTCGACGGTGCCGTCGGTCCTGCACGAGCTGCGCGAGGTCACCCGACGCTACTACGGTGACGTGCCGGCGGTGCTGGTGGAGCCGGGCATCAAGACGGGCGTGCCGATCCTGATGGACAACCCGAAGGAGGTCGGCGCGGACCGCATCATCAACGCGGTCGCGGCGGTCGAGCTCTACGGCGGTCCGGCGATCGTGGTCGACTTCGGTACGGCGACCACCTTCGACGCGGTGTCCGCGAAGGGCGAGTACGTGGGCGGGGTGATCTCCCCGGGGATCGAGATCTCGATGGAGGCGCTCGGCGTACGGGGAGCCCAGCTGCGCAAGATCGAGCTGGCCCGGCCGCGCCACGTGATCGGCAAGTCCACGGTCGAGGCGATGCAGTCGGGCGTGATCTACGGTTTCGCGGGTCAGGTCGACGGGGTCGTGGCCCGGATGGCCAAGGAGCTGGCCGGGCCGAACGGCGATCCGGACGACGTCCGGGTCATCGCGACCGGTGGTCTGGCCCCGATGGTGCTGGGCGAGTCGTCGGTGATCGACGACCACGAGCCGTGGCTGACGCTGATCGGGCTGCGGCTGGTGTACCAGCGCAACGCGCCGAACTTCGAGTGACGCCGCCGGGAGGGGGGCCGCGGACACGGCCGCCCTCCCGGTCAGGCGCGGACTTCGACCCACAGCAGCTTTCCCGCGGCGTCCCCGTACGACCCCGTCCCGCCGAGCGGATAGCCGCCCCAGTTGGCGGCGTACGCCCGTACGAGGAACAGCCCGCGGCCCCGCTCGGCGCCCGACTGCGGTGTCGCGACGGGTGAGTCCGCTCCGAAGGGCGGCGGGATGTGCGGATTGCTGTCCCAGACGCTGACCCGCAGCCGGGTGGACCCCATGGCACGGAGCCGGAGCGTGTACGGACCGTCGGAGTAGAGGTAGGCGTTGGCCAGCAGCTCACCGGCCAACAGCTCCGCCGTCTCCACGAGTGCGCTCATCGCGTGCGTCCGGAGCACGGAACGCAGGGTCTGGCGGGCGAGGCCGGGGGCGCGGGGATCTTGCGGGAGTTGCAGGCTGTAGGCCCACGACGGAGATACGGTGGCAGGCATGGAAGTCTCCGATCACGGAGGGGTGTTGGTCGCATTGCGCTTGCTGCCCGGTGACCGTGCCGCTCCGTCGAGCGGGGTACTTCCGGGCGGGGTGGCCTGCGTCCCAGACTAGAGGCCGCCAAAGATTCTTTGCGCGAATCCAAGGTCTTCGATCCCTTGATTCCCTCGTGTGAGTGAGGAGTGAACATGGTCGCCCGCCCCGTAGCAACGGCCCGTCGCGCCCGGCTCGCCGCTGAACTGCGCAAACTCCGCGAGCGAGCCGGTATGACCGCTGCCGAGGCCGCGGCTGCGATCGGCACCAGTTCGGGTCAGCTGAGCAATGTGGAGACGGCCCGGTTCGGAGTGAGCCCTGACCGCGTCCGTGCAATGGCGCGCGTGTACTCGGTCTGTGACCCGCAACTGGTGGACGCGCTCGCCGCGATGGCCGCCGACCGCACGAACGGCTGGTGGGACCAGTACCGTGAGGTCCTTCCGCCCAGCCTCCTCGACTTGGCCGAGCTTGAACACCACGCGTTGGCGCTGCGCGCCGCCTACACCGCTCATGTCCCAGGCCTCTTGCAGACCGCGGACCATGCGCGGGAGGTCTTCCGACAGGTGGTTCCAGAGCTGACCCCTCCCGAGGTCGAGCACCGGGTTTCCCACCGGATCAAGCGGCAGGACGTGCTCTACCGGAGCAGTCCCATCCCCTATACCGCGATCATTCACGAAGCGGCCCTGCGGATGCAGTTCGGCGGACGCGCCGTCGTCAAGGGGCAGCTCGCCCACCTCATGGAGATGGGGCAACGGAGCCAAGTCCGCATCCTGGTGATCCCCTTCGACGCGGGATCGTTCCCCGGCGCCGGCCAGTCGATCTATTACGCCCACGGTCCTGTGCCGCAGCTCGACACGGTCCACCTCGACCAGTCACACGGTCCGGCATTGGTGGACGCCGAGGCTCGGCTGGACGGATACCGGCTCCTCCTCGGCCGCATGGAGGCCATGGCCCTCAGCCGCGAGAAGAGCAGCGAGTTCATCCACAGCATCCTGCGCACCCTGTGAAGGGAAGACCTCAATGTCCGTGCTCACCTGGCAGAAGTCGTCCTACTGCGGCACCGGCGAAGCCTGTGTGCACGTCGCGACGACCGCCCCGGACGCGGCCGTGAAGGTGGCCCGCAGCGCCGACCCCGGCAAGGACCACCTCACCGTCTCCCCAGCCGCGTGGGCGGCCTTCCTCCAGGCGGTCCGGGCTGCCCCTCAGGGGCGACAGGGCTGAGCCGGGGCCGGGCAAGGGCGGACGTCTGCCACTGGTCGGCAGCCACCGTCCGGCAGCCACCGGTCACTCCCGGGTACGGCTCAGCACGGGTGCGGGCGGGTCAGCATGCGGCGCAGGGCTGCTCTCCAGGGGTGGCGGGCCTCGCCGCCGTCCACGACGGCCTGGAACTGCTGGTAGGAGCGGGCCGCGCGGACGACGGCCACGTCGTCGCGTCCGGGCGGCGGGGGCATGGGGTCCCCGTGCTGGGACGCGCGGTAGGTGTCCATGAGGTACTGCTCGATCGCTGTCATGCATCCACCCTCACCCCGTCGGCCCCGTCGCGCACGACGGTTGACGTTCCGCGTCAACCGTCCCGGCCGGTTGCCGCCCCGGGCGGTGACGATCACTCGTACGGAGGCCGCGCCGGGGCCCGCGCGGCCACTCGTACGGAGGCGCGGAGTGGCCGGGCCGGCCGCCCCCGACGTGCGGGGACGGACAGAATGGCCCGATGAGCGTCACCATCGACATCGCCGGGCTCCCCGCGGAGCGGATCGTCTTCGCGCCCTCCCCGCTCGCGGAGCTCTGCATGGCCCTGCACGCGCTCTCGCAGCCGGCCCACCACCCGCGGCTCACCTCCTGGACCACCGCCACCTCCGCCTCGCTCGATCCGTGTCTCGCGGACCGTCTGCTGGAGGCCGAGTTCCTGTGGCGCAGCTCCTTCTCCGACATCTTCATGCCCTTCGCCGGGATCCCCGGGGAGGCCGGGCTGCCGGCGGCGACGCTGGCCGAGGAGCTCGACGTACTCGACCGGCTGGACGACGAGCGGTTCGTGGGGGCAGCGCTGGAGCACTGCCGGCTGGCGCTCTACAACGAGGGCGGCGGGCCCTCGCCGCTGAAGGACCCGGTGGCCCGGGCCAGGGCGCTGGAGCTCGCCGCCGCCCGCGGGCCGCGGCAGCTGGAGTTCTCCGTGCGGCTGCTGGACGACACCGCGGCCGTGCGGGTGTGGCTCCGGCGGCTCCTGGAGGACTGCGACGCGGCGTTCTTCGCGCAGACGTGGGAGCGCCTGGAGCCCGGGCAGAGCGCCGACGCCCGGCACAAGGCCGAGCTGCTGCGCCGCAAGGGCCTGGCGGCCGCGCTGAAGGACGTCTCGACGGCCCTGAGCGTCGACGAGGGCCTCACCACCATCACGGCCGACAAGATGGTCCACGGGACGGCCACGGCGACCGATCCCCGAATAGGCAGCGGCCTCGTCTTCGTGCCGACCAACTTCGGCTGGCCGCATCTGCTGGTGCTGCACGCACCGGACTGGCGGCCGGTGGTCCACTATCCGCTCGGCACCCCCGAGCCGGCTTCCGGGCCGGGCTCGGTGGAGCTGCTCCGGCTGCGGATGGAGGCCCTGGCGCACCCGATGCGGATGATGCTGTGCCGGAGTCTGGCCCGGGCCCCGTACACGACGAGCGAACTGGCGAACGTGCACGGGATCACCGCGCCGGAGGTGTCGCGGCACCTGGCCGTCCTGAAAAGGGCCGGTCTGATGCATACGCGGAGGCAGGGCCGTTATGCCCAGCACCAGTTGGATCTGGGCACGGTCGCCCGGATCGGCTCCGACTTCATCGAGGGCATCCTCCGGTAGCGCCAACCGGCAGGTAGTTGGCCGGATTTGACCGGCCCAGAGTCACCGATATACGGAATTCATAAACCGAAATCAGCGAAAACTCTGGCCATGATGGCCACTTGCTGTCTAACGTGCGCTCACTGTTCGCCCACGTAACGCGCACCGCGTCCGCACGTCCGGTCCGTCGCGTTCCGCCGTGCTGTGCCCTGTTCCGCCCGTCGCGCCCGGATCAACCCCGTTCCGACGGTCGTGCCCAGCTCCGCCCTGCCCTGCTCGCCCAGTCGTGGAAGGACCTTCATGCCCTCACGCCGTATAGCCGCAGCAACCGCCGCCCTGGCCGCCGCGGCCCTCGTCTCGCCCCTGCTGCTCGCCGGACCGGCCGGTGCCACCGGGAGCCCGCAGAGCGACGCCGCCAGGGCGGACGCGCTGGCCCGGAAGCTGGTCAAGGACGCGACCGGCAAGGGAGCCTTCAACCACCTCAAGGTCCTGCAGTCGATCGCCGACTACAACAACGGCAACCGCGCGGCCGGTTCCAAGGGCCACGAGCAGTCGGCCAAGTACGTCGAAGCCGTGATGAAGGCGGCCGGCTACACGGTCACCCGCAACGAGTTCGACTTCGTCTTCGTCGAGACGATCGAGGAGAAGCTGTCGGTCAACGGCGCGAACGGGCGCGACGTCCCGATCCACCTGATGACCTACACGGCGAACTCCCCGGAGGGCGGTGTCACGGCCCCGGTCGCCGTCACCCCGGTCGACGCGGACGGGACCAACGGCTGCGAGCCCGGCGACTTCGCCGCCGGCGCCTTCACCGGCAGGATCGCCCTGATCAAGCGCGGCGGCTGCACCTTCGCGGCCAAGCAGCAGAACGCCGCGGCGGCCGGCGCGGTCGGTGCGGTCATCTACAACAACACCGCGGGCGCCCTGAACGGCACCATAGGCGACCCGGCCGCGGGCAAGGTCCCCACCGGCGGCATCACCCAGGAGGACGGCGAGAAGCTGGCCGCCGAGGCCGCCGCCGGACCGGTCGAGCTGACCCTCGACATCCGCGAGCTGCGCGAGAACCGCAAGACCTTCAACGTCATCGCCGAGACCAAGGGCGGCGACGAGAACAACACCGTCTTCCTCGGTGCGCACCTGGACTCGGTCGCGGCCGGCCCGGGCATCAACGACAACGGTTCCGGCTCGGCCGGCATCCTCCAGGTCGCCCAGCGGCTCGCGAGCGAGCAGAAGAAGGTCAAGAACAAGGTCAAGTTCGCCTGGTGGTCGGCGGAGGAGTTCGGCCTGCTCGGTTCCGAGGCGTACGTCGGCGGTCTGACGGACGCGCAGAAGAAGCAGATCAAGCTCTACCTGAACTTCGACATGATCGCCTCGCCGAACGCCGCGTACTTCGTCTACGACGGCGACGACTCGGACGGCGTCGGCGCGGGCCCCGGCCCGGAGGGCTCCGCGCAGCTGGAGAAGGGGATCACCGACTTCCTCGACTCGAAGAAGATCCCGCACGCGGGCACCGACTTCTCCGGCCGTTCGGACTACGGCCCGTTCATCGAGGTGGGCATCCCCTCCGGCGGCACCTTCACCGGCGCCGAGGGCATCAAGACGCCCGAGGAGGCCGCGAAGTTCGGTGGCCAGGCCGGTGTCGCCTACGACGTGAACTACCACGGCAAGGGTGACGACATCACCAACATCGACCAGAAGGCGCTCGACATCAACGTCGACGTCATCGCGGACGCGGTCGGCCACTACGCCCACGACCTCGCCCCGCTGTCGAAGCCGGTCGTCTCGACGCCGACCCCCGGCGGCAGCGGCGGTGGCGGCGGTCTGCACGCGGGCCACGACGAGGTCACGCAGTAGCCGCACGCCGTCGGCCGAGGGGGCCGGGATCCCGCGCGAACGGGATCCCGGCCCCCTCGCCGCTCCTCGTGCTGTGACCGCCAAGGTTCACCGGGCCACGGCACTAGCGAGTGCCCCGCGACCACCTCGTGGTGACGTACGTGATCGCCTGGGCGGTCTCGTCCAGCCGACGGGAGCCGGAGCGGACGGTCCGGCTCAGTTCCACGTGCAGGAAGCGGGTCCCGTGCCGGGCGGCGAGCCGGCCCTGCTCATTGGTCCGGCCCGACAGCTTGCACGGGGCGGACCACGCCCGGCACACCGCGACGTCCTGGCCGGCCAGCTTGTCGGCGAGCCGTTCGGCGTCCTGAACCCCCCGGCTCCCCGCGCCGGTGGAGACGACGGAGTCGCTGCCGGGTACGGAGTCGTCGGCGAAGCCGTGCAGCTGGATGCCCGGCAGGCCGCGCCGGGTGAGCTCGGCGACCACGGCGTGGAAGACCGAGTCGGTGCGGTGCGCCATGTCGGCCGGGTTCCCCTCGTCCCCGCCGTCCGCCTCGTCGCCCGTCCCTTCCGTTTCCGGCGCGCCCGGGCCCGTCACACCCGCTGTACGGTGGGCCCCCGCCATGACCATGACCCCGCCGGGCGCGCCGCGCAGGACGCGGGCCCCGAGCCGCTCGGTCCCCTGGTCGGCGACGGGGTGGGGGACCTGTACCGACCAGCGGGGAGGCGCGCCGAGGTCGACGTAGACGCGGCCCCAGCCGCGGTTGGCGGATCCGGACCGGCCCGCCGCGTCGGAGACCTCCGCGAAGCGGCGTCCGCCGGCCGTGTCGGTGAAGGTGTCGATCCTGTAGTCCACCTCGGCCAACCGCTGACGCGCCAAGTCGATATTCCCGTCAAAAAGGCCGGAAACACCCTCGACAATGATCGTCTTCTCGGTCTGCGTAGGCGCGCGGTAACCGCCCGTCACCCCGAACTCCCCGGCGAAGTCGGTAACGCGACTCAGCAGATCTATGTCCTCCGCCACAGGCGGCGGGGAGGCGGCGGTTCCCTTTTCGACCGAATTAGTTGGATCAAAAACGACGTAAGCCACCAGCGCCGCAATCACGCCGCACATGATCACACCAATCGCCACGCCCTGTGTGAACTTCACAGTTTTCACTGGCTGAAAATAGCCGAGTGAAAATCGCCTCTCCCCGTCCGGCCCCCGCCCTGACCCGCGCGGCGCTCCTCGTCCTCCCGCTGAGCCTCTCGCTCGCGGGGTGCGGCCTCCTCGGCGGCCCACAGGAGAACCAGGGGCCGTCGGGCGACGCGGCGGGCGCCGGTGCAAAGGGCGCGGGCCGCTCCTTCACCGTCGCCGCCGCGGGCGACATCCTCATCCACCCGCAGCTGACCGACCAAGCCGCCCGGGATGCCAGGGCCGCCGGACAGACGGGGTACGACTTCGACCGGATCATGGCGGGGGTCAAACCGGTCATCAGCAAGGCCGACCTCGGCATCTGCCACATGGAGCCGGTCCTGGGAAAGCCGAACGGCCCCTTCCAGACCTACCCCGACTTCCTCGTCCCCCCGCAGATCGCCAAGGCGATCAAGAACGTCGGCTACGACACCTGCTCGACGGCCTCGAACCACACCCTCGACCACGGGCCGGACGGCGTGTTCCGCACCCTGGACACGTTGGACCACGAGGGCCTCAAGCACACCGGATCCGCCCGCAGCCGGGAGGAACACGACACACCCCTGATCCTGGACGTCAAGGGCGTCAAGGTCGGCCAGATCTCCTTCGCCTTCGGCTTCAACGGCCGCGAGGTCCCCAAGGACAAGCCCTGGCTGGCCAACCTGACCAGCTTCAAGGCCATCGCCGCGGCCGAGAAGAAGGCCCGCGCGGCCGGCGCCGAGGTCGTGATCCTGTCCATCCACTGGGGCCGCGAACACCAGCCGAACCCGAGCAACCCGCAACTGGCACTGGCCCGCAAGATCGCCAAGGAGACCGGGATCAACCTGGTCATCGGCCACCACGCCCACGTCGTGCAGCCGATGGAGAAGGTCGACGGCACGTGGGTCGCCTACGGGCTCGGCAACCAGCTCGCCCGCCACGACGTGCCCAGCGGGCTGACCGAGGAGGGCGCCATCGGCTGGTTCGAGTTCAGCGAGAAGAACGGCTCGTGGGACGTACAGGCCCGCTTCGTGCCCACCTTCACCGACATCCCGCCGGACCCCGAGGGCACCCCGGGATCGGAGCTGCCCGGCGGGGACGCGCAGCCGGTGCGCGACCACCGCCTGGTCGACGTCGTGGAGGCCCTCGGCAAGGACAGCGGCCTGCTGCCGGAACAGCGCGCCCGCTACCGCCTGGCCTTCGAGCGCACCCAGGGCACCATGCTCAACCGCGGCGCCGGCAAGGACGGGCTGCGCCCCCTGCGGGGGCTGCCCGGGTGACCCCGCTCCGTACACCAGCAGGCGAAGAAACGACCTCCCCGCTCTCCAAGCCGTCCCAGGAAGGACAACCAGCCGTGGCCGCACCCCGCAGCAAGCGGCGGCACAAGGCCGGGCGCAGGGCCGACATGTCGCTGCTCGGCGGCATCAGGCCGCCGATCACCGTGCTGTCGGTGCTGCTGCTCGCCCTGGCGGGGTTCACCGCGGTGACCCTGGGCAGCGTCCGCGAGGGCCGGCTGCCCGCCGCGGTGCTCACCTCCCAGCAGCACTTCGCGGAGGACGGCGCCGTCGCACTGCGCGCCTCGCTGGACGAGAGCGTCACCGACCTCGACCGGGCCGCGTCCCTGTTCTCCACCGGGAAGCCCGTCCCCCCGGACGCCGTGCTCGACAAGATCGGCAGCGTCTACCAGAAGTGGCGCGGCACCGCGGTCGTCGAGATCAGCTCGGGCCGGCTGCTGGCCGCCCGCGGCGAGAACCTCCCCCTGACCGCGATCGACCGCACCCGGCTCACCGGCGAGGGCGGCCTGGCCCCCCGCATGGTCAAACTGTCCAACGGCGAGACCCGGCTGCTCACCCTTTCCCTGCTGTCCTTCAAGGACCAGCCGCAACAGCTGCTGGTCGCCTCCAGCAGCCTGCGCTTCCCAGGCATCAGCCTCGGCAACTTCCGTGCCATCGCCGTCGTCGGCTCCGACGGCACGGTGCTCAGCAGCGACGGCATCCCCGAGCCCGAGATGGTCCTCACCGACCTCCAGCGCGCCGACGTCAAACGCGACACCAAGCAGCTGCGCTCCTTCGCCAAGACCGCGGCGAAGCGGACCAAGGCCAACCCCCTGACCACGAAGGAGCCCGGCTCCGGCGGCTTCCCCGGCGTCAGCGGCAGCCTGACGGGAGGCGAGTGGGGCGGTGAACGCGCCGCCGCGGGCTACGCCCGCCTCGCCGGACCCGAACCGGGCGTCGGCACCAGCGCCACCAGCCTGGAGCTGACCGTCGTCGCCATGGTCAACGTCGCCCAGAACCCGGCCCGCACCTCCGACGCCTTCGCCGGACTGCTCCTGGCCGGCGCCCTGCTGCTGGTCGGCGCCCTGGTCGTCGCTCTGCTCGTCGGCACCGTGCAGCGGCCGCTGATCACCCTGTTCCTGGAGAGCCGGCGACTGACCCGCGGGGACCTGACCCGCCCGGTGTCCGTCCCCCGCGGGAGCGAGGCGGCCCGGATCGGGACCGCCCTGGAGCGGTTGCGCGGCCAGCTGGCGGACCAGGACGCGCCCCGGCCGCCCGACCCCTCCGGCAGGCGGAAGCGCCGTACGGGCGCCCGCACCCTCCTCGCCCTGTGCGGGGTCCTGCTCCTGGCCTGGTGCGTGCCGCTGGGCCTGCTGGTCAACCGGGCCGGCGCGGACGTCGTCGTACCGCAACAGCTGGTCAACGACCAGCGGGAGCGCACCGACACCCTCAACGACCGGATCCGGCGCGCCCTCAACGAGGGCCAGGCCGACCTGCAGTCCGTCGCCTCGCTGATGGGCGACGACACGACCCCGCAGCACATGACCACCGTCCTGGAACGCACGGCCCGGGAACACCTGCGCTACGACTCCCTCTACGTGCTCGACGCCGGCGGCAAGGTCCTCGCCCAGGCCGGCGGCGCACCGCAGGCCGCCGGCGCCAAGGGCCCCCGCAAGGAGCCGATCTCCCTCCACGAGGGCAAGAAGCCGGTCGTCGTCGCGACCGCCCAGCTCCCGGGCGACAGCGGCTCGGCGGTCGTCGGCGAGTTGCGCATCGACTTCCTCAACTCGCTGCTCAAACGGCCGGGCCTGGGAGAGATCCGGGTGGTCGACTCCCAGCACCGGGTCATCGCCTCCAACAACGGCTACCGCGCCTTCGAGGAGCTCGGCGACGAGCGGCTCGACGCCCTCGTCGAGGGCTCCGCCCTCAAGGTCGGCATGGCCCCGCGGCCCGGCAGCGTCCTGTACCGCAGCGGCGGCGACCACGTCATCGCGGCAGCCGCGCCGTTCGTGGGCGGCGGCGCCGCCAAGCCCCTGGACTGGACCGTGGTCAGCTGGCAGTCCGCCAAGGGCCTGGCCATCCACGAGTACAGCCTGCAGAACCGGACCGTGCTCGCCGGCCTGCTCGGCTTCGCGGTCGGCGCGGCCTGCCTGGGCTGGCTCCAGATCATCGTGATCGCCCCGCTGCGCGAGCTCGCCCGGCGCGCCGAGGCGCTCGCCGACGGCGACCGCCGCACCGTCCTGTACCCGCGCCACCACGACGAGGTGGGCGCCGTGACGCGGAGCCTGGAGATCATCCGCCAGCAGCTCCAGCAGCAGCGCAAGCAGGCCGGCGGGCGAGCGTCCGCACCGGCCGGAAGGAACTGATCCCCCGTGCTCTTCCTCTACTGCGTGCTGCTCGCCTGCTGCGCGATCATGCTCGTCGCGGGCATCGTGGAACAGCGGCGGCACTTCGCCAGCCTGCACCGCATCCCGAACCGGGTGCTGGTCAACGGCATCCGCGGCAAGAGCTCCATCACCCGGCTGTGCGCGGGGGCGCTGCGCGGCGGCGGTCTGACCACCGTCGCCAAGACCACCGGCACCGCAGCCCGGTTCATCCACCCCGACGCGACCGAGGAGCCGGTCTACCGCAAGTTCGGCATCGCCAACGTCGTGGAGCAGATCGGCATCGTGCGGCGCGCCTCCGCCTACCGCCCCGACGCGCTCGTCATGGAGTGCATGGCGGTCATGCCCGCGCTCCAGGAGATCAACCAGTCCAAGCTGATCCAGTCGACCATCGGCGTCCTGTGCAACGTCCGCGAGGACCACGTCGCGGAGATGGGCCCGACCCTCGACGACATCGCGCGCTCCCTGTCCCGGTCGATGCCGCACGGCGGGATCTGCGTCACCGCCGAGAAAGAGCGCTTCGACGTCCTCCAGGAGGAGGCCGACGCCCGCGACTGCCGGCTGCTCTACGCCGACCCCGACACCGTCAGCGACGAGGAGCTGCGCGGCTTCAGCTGGTTCACCTTCAAGGAGAACGTCGCCATCGCGCTGCTGGTCGCCGAGCTGCTCGGCGTCGACCGGGAGACCGCCCTGCGCGGGATGTACGAGGCCCCGCCGGACCCGGGCGTGCTCTCGGTCGAGCGGTATCTGGCCCCCGGCGGGAAGCGGCTGCGCTTCGCCAACGTCTTCGCGGCGAACGACCCCGAGTCGACGCTGATGAACATCAACCAGCTGCTGGACCTGGGTGCGGTGGACCGCCCCCTGAGCGTGGTGATCAACTGCCGGCCCGACCGGGTCGAGCGCAACGGCCAGATGGGCGCGATCATCCCCGAACTGCGGCCGGACAAGGTCTTCGTGATCGGCCACCCCGCCAAGAGCGCCATCGACGCGATCCCGGCCGAGTGGCGCGACCGCGCCGTCGACCTCGGCGGCGACCACCGCGACGGCGAGGAGTTCATGCAGGAGCTGCTGGGGCACCTCGGTCCCAGCTCCTCGCTCGTCGCCATCGGCAACATCCACGGGCAGGGCGAGGTGCTGCTGGAGCACCTCGCCGAGCTGCCGGCGGACGAGGCGGCCGACTCCGAGGCGGTCTGCTCCGAGGACGGCGGCCCCGTGCGGGAGGCCGACGACCCGGCGGTCCGGACCGCCCAGCCCTTCCCCCTGTACGCGGACACCGCGTACAGCCAGGACCCGTACGCGCAGCTTCCGTACGGCGCCGACCCGTACGCCCAGGTCCCGCACACGCAGGGCCCGTACACGCAGGGCCCGTACGCGCAGGGCCCGTACGCGCAGGGCCCGTACGCGCAGGACCCCACCTCCGACGCGCACGGCATCCGCGCCACCACGCCCATACCGGCCTGGCCGCAGCCGCGGCCGCAGATCCACCCGAGCCCCCCGCAGGGGCAACGGCACACCCCAGGAGAACCCCGTTGATCCCCGCCGTCCTCACCCCCGAGATCGCCGCGATCGGCATAGCCCTGGGTCTGCTGTTCTCGCTCGTCTGCTACCTCACCACCAACCTCTCCCCCGGCGGAATGATCACCCCGGGCTGGCTCGCGCTGACCCTCCTGGAGGACCTCCAGCGGGCCGCCCTCGTGGTCGGCGTGACCGTCGCCACGTACGCGCTCACGCTGGTCGTGCAGCGCTTCGTGATCCTCTACGGCAAGCGGCTGTTCGCGGCCGTCGTACTGCTCGGCGTCCTGCTCCAGGCCACCGTGGTGATCGTGCTCCAGATGGAGTTCCCCCTCCTCTACGCGAACCAGACCCTCGGCTTCATCGTGCCCGGCCTGATCGGCTACCAGCTGGTCCGCCAGCCGAAGGGGGCCACCCTGCTCGCCACCGGCAGCACCACGCTCATGACGTACGTCGTGCTGACCGCCGGCATCCTGCTCGGCGTCATGCCGGCCGCCTAGCCCCAGGCCGTCCACCACCGCGCCCGCGCCGTGCCCCTCCCCAACCGCTCCGGAGCCCCCGCATGACCGCCAAGTCGAAGAGCCGCGCACGTTCCGCACTGCACGCGGCGACCCTGATCGCCCTGCTCGCGGGCAGCGGCTACCTCACCTACACGCTCCGCGCGCAGGAGCAGGCCAAGGCACCCGCCGTCCAGGTCGTCGACGGACACGTCGCCGGCTCGGGCGAGGCCGGTGCCCAGAAGTGGGAACGGCTCTCCAGCCCCGACCGGTCGGTGGTGCGCGACGGCACCGGGCAGGTACTGGCCACCTTCACCGACGGCGCCCGCACGGCCACCCTCACCGGGCCCAGCCGCACCTTCACCGAGCCGGCCAACACCACGGCCCGGGTCGTGACCGAGAACTGGGTACGCCTCATGCCGGAGCCGTGGAAGGCGGGCGCGGAGAACGAGTCGTGGTTCAAGGAGTGGTTCAAGAAGTACTTCGGCAGCCAGGAGGACGACATCTTCGCGATGGCCTTCCAGTACGGCGACCAGGCCCCGGTGAAGAAGGACGCGCAGGGCACCTCGTACGCGGGTGACGCCTCCTTCGGTCCGCTCAACCCCAACGGCTCGGCCGGCAACGACCTGCGCCTGGAGCAGTCGGACTTCTACGACTACCTCGGCACGCCGTACACCTTCCGCGACGGCACCAAGAAGCAGCCCCAGACCGCCCGGTACCGGTCGATGGACTGCTCCGGCTTCGTCCGCACCGTCTTCGGATACCGGGCCCGATACCCGCTCCTGTCCGGTGACACGTCCGGCTCCGGTCTGCCGCGGACCGCGAACGGCATGGCCCGCGCCACCCTGGGCGCCGAAATCCTCCCCCTCAAGGGCGTCGGCGCGCAGGACCGGCCCGCGAACATCGACGTCATCCAGCCGGGCGACCTGCTCTTCTTCAAGCTCGACGCGCGCACCGGGGACCGCATCGACCACACGGGCATCTACCTGGGCACGGACACCGACGGCCACAAGATCTTCATCTCCAGCCGGGAGGAGGCCAACGGCCCGACCATCGGCGACAAGGGCGGCACCTCGCGCCTCGACGGCAACGGCTACTACGCGACGACCCTGCGCAGCGCGAAGCGGCTCTAGACGCGCTGTCCCGGGACGTCACACCCAGGCGGCTTCAGCGGCGCCCTCGCGCTCCGTGTGTGTCGGCTCCCGCCGTTCCCGCCCGGCCTGCGTGCGCCGCCCGCCGCCCGGTCAGTCCGCGGCGGGCCAGGCCCGCACCGCCACCGGCTGGACCAGCCAGCCGAAGGCGCCCAGCCCGGACGGGGAGGTCAGCTCCGCCGCTTCACCGGCCGTGGCCAGGGCCCGTACGTAGGCCGCCGGGTCCGAGGAGGCCAGGGCGAGCGGGGGGCGGGCGCCCGAGACCCCGAGGGCGGTCAGGGCCTCGCGCTGGGTCAGCAGGACCGCTCCCGGCCCGGCGCAGGCGTCGAGCGCCACGTGGGCGGTGACGTCGCAGCCGCCGTCCGGGACCGGCGCGACCTCCCGGCCGCCCCGGAACCCCGTCAGGGTGCCGAACGGGGGCCGGTCCCGCCGCGTGTGGGCGTAGTCGACCGCCACCGCCAGACCCCGCTCCAGGGTCCGGGTGGCCGCCGCCCAGGCCTCGTCGCGAGGGCGGCCGATCTCCGCGCGGCCGCCGCCCGGCCACCACCGCTCCAGCCAGGCCCGGTCCACGTCCTCCAGCGGGCCGCCGCGGCTCTCCGTACCGTCCGGCGCGACCAGTACGTAGTGCCCGTCCTCGGCGATGTCGAGGGGGACGTTGTCCAGCCATTCGTTGGCGAAGAGCAGCCCGGTCACGCCCTCGGGCGGCTCCCCGGTCCAGTGGATCCGCGGGTCCAGCCCCTCGGGCCGCGGCGCCCGCTCCACGGCGTACGGGCGCACCCGCGCCGCCGTCTGCGGATCGAGCGCGGCGAGCACCCCGGACAGCAGTTCGGCGCGCCCGGCGCCCATGTCGACGAGGGCGAGCTCCCGCGGCTGCCCGAGCTCCGCGTCCACCCACCGCAGCAGCCGGGCCACGGCCGTCGCGTAGAGGGCGGAGGCGTGCACGGAGGTACGGAAGTGGCCGGCGGGACCGGGGCCCGCGGGGCGCACGTAGAAGCCGCCGGGCCCGTACAGCGCGGCTTCCATCGCGCTGCGCCACCGGACCGCTGCGCCGGGTCCACCAGGAGTGCTCATTACCGAAGGCTATGCTCACCCTCCACCTTGGGGAGTATGTCCCCGGTGCCAGGTTCGGACCTCTGGTTGACTCCAGCACCTATCGCCGTTCCCTACTCTGGGTTACGTGCAGCGCCTCTACGACTTCCTCCGCAGACACCCGACGGGCGTCGACAGCTTCTGGGCTGTGCTCTTCTTCGGGGTCTCGATGCTGAACGTCACGGGCGAGCCCGACATCAGCCGACCCCTGAAGATCGTCGCCGTTCCGGTGGTGATCGCGCTGAGCACGGCCCTGGCCCTGCGCCGCAAGTGGACGCAGGCGATGTTCTGGCTCACCCTCGGGGCGGGCCTGCTCCAGCTGGCCGCGGGGATCGTCGCCGGGTTCTACGACATCGCCATGTTCGTGATCCTGTACACGGTCGCCGCGAGCGAGGTCCCGCGCTGGGTCTCGCGCACCGCGCTGGGCTGGGGGCTGGTGGCGGCGCCGCTCTACTTCCTGCGGTACGGCGTGGACAAGGGCGCCAACGACGTCGACAACGTCCTCTTCGCCGTCTTCATGATCGTCCCCTTCGTCCTGGCCTGGGTACTGGGCGACTCCCTGCGGACCCGGCGGGCCTATTACGCCCAGCTGGTCGAGCGCAACCAGCGGCTGGAGAAGGAGCGCGAGGCCCAGTCCAAGGTGGCCGTGGCCGCCGAGCGCGCCCGGATCGCCCGCGAGCTGCACGACGTCGTCGCGCACAACGTCTCGGTGATGGTGGTCCAGGCGGACGGCGCCGCGTACGTCATGGACGTGGCCCCCGAGCAGGCCAAGGAGGCCCTGCAGACCATCTCGGGGACCGGCCGCCAGGCCCTCGCCGAGATGCGCCGGCTGCTCGGCGTCCTGCGCACGGGCGAGCCGCAGGAGTCCGAGGACTACGTGCCGCAGCCCGACGTCGAGCAGATCGAGGTCCTGGTCGAGCAGGTACGGGCGGCCGGGCTGACGGTGGACTTCGAGGTCGAGGGCGCCCCTCGGCCGCTGCCCAGCGGGGTCGAGCTGACGGCGTACCGGATCGTGCAGGAGGCGCTGACCAACACCCGCAAGCACGGCGGCCCCGACGCGACGGCCAGCGTCCGGCTGGTCTACTTCGACGACGGGCTCGGCCTGCTGGTCGAGGACGACGGCCGGGGCGCGGCCCACGAGCTGTACGAGGACGGTGGCGCGGACGGCGCCGGACACGGGCTGATCGGCATGCGCGAGCGGATCGGTATGGTCGGCGGAACCCTGGACGCGGGGCCGCGGCCCGGTGGCGGCTTCCGGATCAGCGCACTGCTGCCCCTGAAGAAGAGATGACGAGGACGAGGTAACTGATGTCCATCCGAGTGATGCTGGTCGACGACCAGGTCCTGCTGCGCACCGGCTTCCGCATGGTGCTCGCCGCCCAGCCGGACATGGAGGTCGTCGCCGAGGCGGGTGACGGGCTGGAGGCTCTGGAGGTGCTGCGGGCCACGAAGGTGGACGTGGTGCTGATGGACGTCCGCATGCCGAGGCTCGACGGCGTCGAGGCGACGCGGCGGATCTGCGAGCCCGAGGAACACCCGAAGGTGATCATCCTGACCACCTTCGACCTGGACGAGTACGCCTTCTCCGGCCTGAAGGCGGGCGCGAGCGGCTTCATGCTGAAGGACGTGCCGCCGGCCGAACTGCTGGGCGCCATCCGCTCGGTGCACAGCGGGGACGCGGTGGTCGCGCCGTCCACGACGCGGCGCCTGCTGGACCGTTTCGCCCCGATGCTGCCGACGACGACGCAGGAACCGGAGCACAAGGAGATCGAGCGGCTGACGGAGCGCGAGCGCGAGGTCATGCTGCTGGTGGCGCAGGGCCTGTCGAACGGCGAGATCGCGGCCCGGCTGGTCCTGTCGGAGGCGACGGTGAAGACCCACGTGGGCCGAATCCTGACCAAGCTGGGCCTGCGCGACCGCGTCCAGGTCGTGGTCCTGGCCTATGAAACGGGCCTGGTCCGCGCGGGCGGCGGGGCCGGATAGCCGGCCCCGGCGGCCGCCCCGTCGGCCCCTTGCCGCCGCCGCTGTCAGGTGCCCTGGTCGAGGGGGCGCTTGTAGTAGCGCCAGGGGAACCAGCCCGCCCCGACCGGAATCCAGCCTTCTGATTCCATCCGCCGGTGCCGCGCGACGGACGGGAGCGTCACCCGGCAGTGCTCCCAGGGATGGTCGGAGGCTTCCACCTCGTGGAAGAAGGGGCCGTAGCCGACCGCGTGCCAGCCCTCGCGGCCCGCTTCCTCCAGGGCGGCCATCTCGTTGAACGCGGTCAGGCCGCCCAGGGTCCGGCGCTCCGGGCCGCCGGGCTCCCCGGCGGACGGCGCCGACGGGCCCGCGCCGCCCCCTGCCTTGCCCGCGAAGCGCTGCTGGGCGGCCTGCCGGCTCACACCCAGGACGCGGCCCACCGCGTCCCAGCTGTGTCCGGCGGCCCTGGCGCCCTGAACGGCCTCGCGCAGCAGCCGGCTCGACTCCTCGGCGCCGACGCGCGAGGCGTCCAACAGGCGCAGGTATCCGTGGGGGTCGTGTTCGAGCGACTCCGCCAGCCCCTCGGGGGCGCCGAGGACGACCGCGGCGATCCCCTCCCGGATCCGGTCCGCCTCCACCGGCTGGAGCAGCGGTTCGCCGCTCATCGGCCCGGGCCGGCAAGGGGTTCGAGGGCATCGAGGACCTCCTGGTCGCGACGCGCCTGCTCGGAGCGCGCCGCCCGGGCGCCCTGGGCGGCCGTGCAGCCGATGAACACGAGGCCCCCGAGGATCAGGGCGATGGTGGCGGGGGTGCCGAGCCGGTCGCCGAACATCACGCTCACGGCGGGCAGAAGCACGGCCACCGGCAGGGCGGGGGCCATGGCCGGGGCGGCGGGCGTGTGGTCCCGGTGACCCTTCGATCGCAAGATCAACATGCGTCAAGGAAACCTTGACATGATCACCTTGTCAAGAATTCCTTGACGTCCGGGTCCCGCGTACGCCCCGCGCCGGTGGGCACCGGTTCAGGCATCGGGTCCCGGGGAGGTCATCCAGCGGTCCGGGCGGGCCGTCGCGCGGGAGGTCCGGGAGCGGGCTGCCTGGTCGTACAGGAGCTGCGCGGCCTCGGCGGCCGGCCGCAGCCGGGCGGTGACCGTGCCGTTCGCCCCGGTGTCCACGTGGACGTCCGCGACACCGCGGGCGCGGGCCCACGGGCCCTGCGTGTACCGGACGCTCTGCACCTTGGCGTGCGGGACGATCTCCGTACGGCGGCACAGACGGCCGTGCCGGGCGGCGAACACCTCCGGGGACAGCGCCAGGGCGTAGCCCTTCCACCAGACCGGGACCACCCAGCGCGAACCGGAGGCCGGGGAGCCCGCGTAGGACAGGCCCGCCAGGTCCACCCCGGGCAGGACCCGGGCGATCACGGCGTACGCGTCGGCCCGGGAGGCCACCGGCACCAGGACCTCGTTCTTCGACCCGGCCACGGCCAGCTCGACGCGGACCCGGTCGCTGCGCCGCCACAGCAGCGGCTCCACGATCCGTACGGTCTGCACGCGCCCCGGCGGCACGGTCTCGTGGGCCCGGTCCAGCATCCCGTGGTCCAGGCGCAGCCCGTCCGGGGACTCGGCGACCCGCCAGTCGTACTCGGTGAGGAAGCGGCCGACGGTACCCGCCCACACCGCGCCCAGCATCGGGAGCAGGGTGGCCACGGCGACCCACGGGCTGGAGCTGAACCACCACACGACGAACGGCGCGACGATGCCGCCGGCCAGGGCCGCCCAGACGCCGAGACTGAGCATCAGCGACACCGCGAGCTCGCCCGGGGGCACCCGCAGCAGTTCGCGCTGCGGCGCTTCGCCCAGGCGCACCGCCTCCTCGGGAGCGAAGCCCGCGGCGCGGGCCAGGAGCTCGGCGCGCAGGGCGACGGCCTCCTTCTCACCGAGGAAGGACAGCTGGTCCTTCTCCTCGGCGCCGATCACGTCGAGCCGCAGGCTGGCGACACCGGTCAGCCGGGCCAGCAGCGGCCGGGTGACGTCCACGGCCTGGAGCCGGTCCAGCCGGATGTGCGCGGTGCGGCGGAAGAGCAGCCCGGTGCGGATGCGCAGCTCGGTGTCGGTCACCGCGTAGTGGGTGAACCACCAGCTCAGGAACCCGTACACGCCGAAGACCAGGAGCACTCCGGCCAGCGTGGCCAGCCGCAGGAGCGTGGACAGGTCCGCCACCCCCACCGGACCCGGGCCGCCCGCCCCGCCGCCCCCCGGACCGGAGGTCACAGGCCCGCCGACCTTGCCTCGCCGAGCGCGGCGAGGCGGTCGCGCAGCCGCTCCGCCTCGGCCGGCACCAGCCCCGGGATCCGCGCGTCGGTCGCGGCCGCCGCCGTGTGCAGCTGCAGCGACGCCAGGCCGAACCGCCGCTCCACCGGGCCCGAGGTGACCTCGACCAGCTGCATCCTCCCGTACGGGACCACCGTCTGCTCCCGCCACAGCACCCCGCGGCTGATCAGCAGGTCGTCGGGGCGCTCCGCGTACCGCCAGGACCGCCAGTTCCGGCCCAGGAGCGCCCATCCCCAGGCCCCTGCGGCGAGCCAGAACCCCCCGGCCGCCGCCCACGCCGGGCCCACGAGCAGGCCGAGGAGCACCCCCGTCGCCACCGCGAGCAGACCGCACCAGAACGCGAGCAGCGTCCGGCGCATGGTGAGCAGCCCGCCGGGCAGCCCCACCCACCGCAGGTCGCCCGTCTCACCCTTCGTCCCCGTATCCATCCCCCCAGCGTAGGACTGAGACAATGCCCGCATGACGGAGACCACGGTCGGCATCGGCGGAGCGGCGGAGAGCACCGACATGGTGCTCAACATCGGCCCCCAGCACCCTTCCACGCACGGCGTGCTGCGCCTGCGCCTCGTCCTGGACGGCGAGCGGATCGCCGTCGCCGAACCGGTGGTCGGCTACATGCACCGCGGCGCCGAG
Organism: Streptomyces sp. NRRL S-378; assembly: GCF_000720645.1. Lineage (NCBI taxonomy): Bacteria > Bacillati > Actinomycetota > Actinomycetes > Kitasatosporales > Streptomycetaceae > Streptomyces > Streptomyces sp. NRRL S-378. The sequence goes on along the minus strand of NZ_JOBX01000024.1, from coordinate 38,100 downwards.
AAGCTCTTCGAGGCACGCGACTACCGGCAGATCGTCATGCTCGCGAACCGGCACGACTGGCTGTCCGCGTTCTCCAACGAGCTCGGCGTGGTCATGGCGGTCGAGCGGATGCTCGGCATGGAGGTCCCCGAGCGGGCCGTGTGGATGCGGACCCTGCTGGCCGAGCTGAACCGGGTGCTGAACCACCTGATGTTCCTCGGCTCGTACCCGCTCGAACTGGGCGGGATCACCCCGATCTTCCACGCGTTCCGCGAGCGCGAGGAGCTCCAGGCCGTGATGGAGGAGATCTCCGGCGGCCGGATGCACTACATGTTCAACCGCGTGGGCGGCCTCAAGGAGGACCTCCCGGCCGGCTGGCTCGGCCGGGCCCGCGCCGCGATCGCCGACGTCCGCACCCGGATGGACGTCTACGACAAGCTGGTCCACGGGAACGAGATCTTCCGCGGCCGTACCCGCGGCGTCGGTGTCCTGTCCGCCGAGGCGGTGCACGCGTACGGGGTCTCCGGCCCGATCGCCCGTGCCTCCGGCGTCGACTTCGACCTGCGCCGCGACGAGCCGTACCTGGCCTACGGCGAGCTCCAGGACGTCCTGAAGGTGGTCACCCGCACCGAGGGCGACTGCCTGGCCCGCTTCGAGTGCCTGCTGGACCAGACCCACAACTCCCTCGACCTCGCCGTGGCCTGCCTGGACCGGATGGAGGAGCTCCCGCCGGGGCCGGTCAACCAGCGCCTGCCCAAGGTCCTGAAGGCGCCGGAGGGGCACACCTACGCCTGGACGGAGAACCCGCTCGGCATCAACGGCTACTACCTGGTCTCGAAGGGCGAGAAGACCCCGTACCGGCTGAAGCTGCGCAGCGCCTCCTACAACAACATCCAGGCGCTGGCCGTGCTGCTGCCGGGGCAGCTGGTCGCGGACATGGTGTCGATCCTGGGCTCGCTGTTCTTCGTGGTCGGCGACATCGACAAGTAGCCGCGACGCAAAGGGAGCAGAGGCGTCCGCGCTCCGCCCGCCCGGGCCGGGCCGGATGACGCCGCACTGCTCCACGGCTACCTGCGCCGCCCCGGCCCGCCGAACCCGGCGCCGGCGGGCCGACGCCGAGCCCGCGCGGGACCGATGTCGGTGCGGCAGGGCAGACTTGGCGCATGTCCCACTCCCCCCGCCGGGCCTGCCCCGCCTGCGGCCGCGACTGCGCCGTCACCGCGGGCCGCATCGCCCGCCACGACCCGCCCGCCCCGCGGGACCGTACGGATCTGGTGTCCTGTCCGGGGTCCCGGGCGCGGGTGGTGATCGGCGCCTCCGCGCCGACGCTGGACGGCTTCGTCCTGCCCGAGTTCCCCGGGCAGCTGCCGCTGTTCTGAGGCACCGGCCCGCCCTCGGGTGCGGCGCCGGGTCCACCGGCCCTCAGGCCGCCCCGGCGGCCAGCAGCCCGATCAGCCGCGAGCTGCTCTCGGCGCCGAAGCCTGCGTCGACCCCGCGGCGGTACAGCCCGGCGTGCGCGGCCAGGATCGCGGTGTCCACGCCGGAGTCCGCCGCGGTGTGCAGGATGTGCTCGACGCTGGCGGCGCACATCGTCAGGCGCTGGTCCTCGCCGCGGTGGTCGTCGGCGTCGATGAGCGCGGCGCTCCCGGTGTAGAAGCCGCGCAGGGTGTCGGCGGTGTAGCCGGCGTAGGGGAGGATGTCGGACGCCGTCAGGCCGTTGGCGCGGGCCACGGCGACCGCCTGGTACCAGCCCGTGTAGGCGGTCCAGAAGAGGATCATGTTGAGCTGGTAGTAGAGCTGCGCGTAGCCCGGGTCGGCGCCGCGGTAATCGGTGGCGGCGAGCAGGTCGAGCGCCGTGCGGTGCTCGTCGTAGACCTCCCTCGGGCCGCTGATGAAGATCGAGGAGCCCTCCCGGCCGATGCCGGCGGGCGGTACGTTGACCCCGCCGGTGAGGTACGCGGCCCCGCGCTCCTCGGCCCACCGCGCGGCCGCGCGGGCCTTGTCCGGGAGGTCGGAGGAGAGGTTGGCGAGCACGCGGCCGGTGAGGTCGGTCTCGCCGAGGGTGCCGTACATGGCCTCCACGTCGATGAGGCTGAGGACGACCAGCGGGCTCGCGGCGACGGCCTCGGCGATGTCCGCCGCGCTGCGCGCGCCGCGGGCGACGAGCTCGGCGTCCTTGCCGGTGCTGCGGTTCCACACGGTGACCTCGTAGCCGGCGTCGAGGTAGGCGGCGGCCATGGCCCGGCCCATCGGACCCAGACCGACCACGGTGACCTTGGCGCCCTCGGTGACCTTGGTGTTGTTCACGGAGCTCTCCCCCAGGAGTGAGTGACTAGAACGAGCGCTCTATCCAGCACTCGGTCCGACCGTAGCACGGGACTAGAACGAGCGCTCTATCCAATTTTCCGGGTAGGATCCGGCCATGGCGGCAACAGGGACGACGACAGAGCTGGGAACGCGCGAGCGGCTGGTCCGCACCGCCTCCCGCCTCATGCAGCACGGCGGTTACGAGAACACCCCGGTCAAGCAGCTCGTCCGGGAGGCCGGGGCCACCCTGGGCTCGCTGTACCACTTCTTCCCGGGCGGCAAGCAGGAACTGGCGGTGGCCGCGATCCACTTCGGCGACGAGGAGTTCGGCACGCTGCTGCGCGCGGGACTCGCCGCCCGCCCCGACCCGGCGGAGGCCGTGGAAGCGGTCACGAACCTGCTCGCGGAGGCCCTGGAGGCGTCCGACTGGCTCGACGGCTGCCCGGTGACGGCCACCGCCCTGGAGACGGTCGGCCGCCTCCCCGACCTGCAGGCGGCCTGCGCCCGGGCCTTCGCCAACTGGCAGGAGCTGGTGGCCGCGAAGCTCCTGGCCTCGGGTTACCCGGAGGAGGAGGCGCGGGACCTGGCGATCACCGTGGTGAACACCCTGGAGGGCGCGGAAATGACCTCACAGGTCACCCGCAGCCGGACCCCGCTGCTGGTGGCGGGTCGGCACCTGGCCCGGCTGGTGGCCTCGTACCGGCCCTGACCGCGGGCACACCGGGGCCGGGAGGGGCGGGAAGGGCAGGCCGAGGCGAGCGGGGCAGGCGGGGCGGAGGCGCAGACTACGAGATCGCGGTGCGCAGCCGGACCACGTCGATGGGCTCGGTCTCGTCGTGGGCCGTCAGGTCGATCACCTGGCCCACCGCGCGGGTCTCGTCGGTCGGCGGCTTGAACTCCGGCTCGGCCGTCTCCTGCGCGGACTCCGCCTTGTGCACGGCGAGGGCCTCGGCGCCCACGACGTCGGCCAGGTCCTCGTTCTGCACCGCCTCGATCGCCGCGCGGGCCTGCGCCGAGTTCTTCGTGCCGAAGAAGTCGAAGCCGCCCTCGACACGGGAGGCCGTACGCCGCTGGGCCGCGTACGGTGCCACGGCCGCCGCCGTTCGGCGGGCCGGGACGGAGGCGGCGGTGGCCGCCGACGGCGTGGGCAGCTCCCCCACGGCCCGCGCCGTGGGCAGCGCGCGCTCCTGGGCCTTGCGGGCCAGCGCCGCCATGGCCGCATGGGCGCGGGCGTAGCCGACGGAGGTGGGGGCGCCCGCCGAGGTGCGCTCCTCGGAGACGGCCGGCAGCTGCTTCGGGCCGGCCGGGGCCGTGGTCGCCGAGGCCTCGATGGCCAGCAGCCGGCGCTTCTCCAGCGCGCTGGCGCGCTCGGTCTCCGCGGTCGCGTAGCGGCGCAGCAGTGCCGCGTGCTCGCCCCGCAGGCCCGCCAGTTCGACGCGCTTGGCGCGCAGCTTGGCGTCGAGCCTGGCCCGCAGCGCCCGGGCCTCTTCGAGGTCGGACTCCAGCTCGGCTATGCGCTCGTCGGTGCGCCACTCGTCCTTGACCCGCTCGCGGGCGAGCTCCGCCACCCGGCGGCCCGCGGCGCGGTCCCAGGCCCGCATCACGACGGCGCCGGCGATCCCGGCGGCCGCGGCGACGGCCACGAGGAGCCTCAGCGCGGTTCCGTCGTCGGGGCCGGCCAGCAGCCAGGCGGCGCCGGCGCTGGTGGCGGATACACCTGCGACGGCCGTCGGCGTGAGCAGCCGGTGCAGGGGTTCGGGATTGCGGTGGCGTCCACGGGGCATGGCCTGAAATTTACAGGGCGTGGGGGTCGTGCGGGATACCCACCCGGCAATCTGTTCCCGGGCAGTTACCCCGCATTCCCCCACCAACCGGTGGCCGCTACTTCTTCAGAAGGCCCTTCGACTCCAGGTAGGCCTTCGCGACGTCGGCCGGCTTGGCGCGCTCCGCGTCCACCTTCCGGTTCAGGTCGACCAGGTCGGCGGTCGTGAGCACCTTGGTCAGCTTGTCCAGCGCGGCCGCGACCTCGGGGGCGCCGGCGTCCTTGGCGTTGACCACGGGCAGCACGTTGTCGGCGTTCTGGAGCTTCTTGTCGTCCTCCAGCAGGACCAGGCCGAAGCTGTCGAGAGTGGCGTCGGTGGTCGTGGTGAGCACGAGCTGGTCGACGCCGTCCTTGACGGCCTGCTTGGCCTGCGGGGTCCCGACGCCCTTGGGATCGATACCGGAAACTTGAATTCCGTATGTCTTCGTCAGTCCGGGGCCGCAGAAGGGGCGGACCGCGCATTCGTCGCCCGCCGCGATCTTCACCTGCAGTCCCGACTTACCGAGGTCGGAAAGGGACTTGAGGTTGTTCTTCTCGGCGAATTCCTTGGTCACCGCGAATGCGTTCTGGTCGACCGCCGCGCCCGCGGGCAGCACCTTCAGCCCGAGCGGGGCCGCGAGCTTCTCCAGGCCCGCCACCGTCGCCGCGACGTCGCTCGACGCGACGGGCTTCTCCTCGGGCGCCTTGGGCCCGTTCACCTTGGCGTTGAGGAACTCCGCGAGCGTGGCCGCGTACTCCGGGACGACGTCGATCTCGCCCTTCTCCAGCGACGGCTCGTACAGCTCGCGGTTGTTGACCGTCTTGACGGACGTGCTGTAGCCCGCGTCCTTCAGGACCTGCGCGTACAGCTCCGCCAGCACGTTCGACTCGGTGAACCCGGCCGCGCCGATCACCAGGCTGCCCTTGCCGTCCGCGGCCGGGGCGGCGGCGCCACCGTCCTTGCTCTTCTCCAGGCTGTCGCCGCCGCACGCGGCCAGCGACACCGTCAGGGCCAGGGCGCCCAGGGACGCGCCGAGGACGCGCGTGGTCTTGGTCATGGACTTGCTCCGTTCGAGGAGAGGAGAAGGGGACGGGGACGGGGACGGGGATCAGCGGCGGGCGCCGGCCCGGGGCAGCAGCCGGTCCGCCGCCACCAGCACGCCCTCCACCAGCAGCGCCAGCGCCGCCACGAGCACGGCCCCGGCGACGACCTGCGGGGTGTTGTACGTGTTGAAGCCGGCGGTGATGATCCGGCCGAGACCGCCCTGGCCGACCATGGCCGCGATCGTGGCGGTGGCGACGACCTGCACGGCGCCCGAGCGCAGCCCGGTCATCACCAGGCCGCGCGCGAGGGGGAGTTCCACCCGCCAGAAGAGCTGCCCACCGGACATGCCCATCCCGCGGGCGGCCTCCACCACCGAGCGGTCCACCTCGCGCATGCCGACGTAGGCGTTCGTCAGCAGCGGCGGTACCGCGAACAGCACCAGGGCGGACACAGTCGGCAGGTACCCCGCGTTGCGCAGCGGGGAGACCATGAAGAGCGCCAGCACCGCGAAGACCGGAACGGCCCGGCCGACGTTGGAGACGTTGACGGCGAGGGTGCCGCCCCGGCCGAGGTGCCCGAGGTACAGACCGACCGGCAGCGCGATCGCGCAGGCGATCGCCAGGGCGAGCCCGCTGACCCAGGCGTGCTCGGCGAGCCGGTGCCAGACGCCGTTCTCCCCGGCCCAGTTGGCACCGTCCGCGAGCCAGTCCCAGGCCCCTGCCACCGCACCCATGCCGTCAGGCCCCCTTCACCGGTACGGCCGGCCGGGCGCCGGCCCGGGTCCACGGCGTGAGCAGCCGCTGCAGGCCGAGCAGCAGCAGGTCCGCGGCGAGCGCGAGCAGGACGCACAGCACCGAGGCGGTGAGCACCTGTGCCTTGAAGGAGCTGCTCACCGCGGGCGCGATGAGGTTGCCCAGGCCGCCCTTGCCGACGATGGAGCCGACCGTGGTCAGCGCGACCGTCGAGACCGTGGCGATCCGGACGCCGGCGAGCAGCGCGGGCAGCGCCAGCGGCAGTTCGACCTGCCACAGCAGCCGCCCGGGGCCGTACCCCATGCCGCGCGCGGCCTCCCGCACCTCCTCGGGGACGGCCTCCAGGCCGGCCAGCGCGTTGCGGACCAGGATGGTCAGCGAATAGAGCACCAGACCGGTCACGACCAGCGCCGCCGAGAGCCCGAAGACGGGCAGCAGCAGGGAGAACAGGGCCAGCGAGGGGATCGTGTAGAGCAGGGTGGTGAAGGTGAGCACGGGCGCCGCCCAGTGCCGGCCGCGGCGGGCCAGCAGGGCCAGCGGCACGGCCACGAGCAGACCGATCAGGACGGACGCGGCCGTGATCCACACGTGCTCGACGGTGGCGTCGGTGAGTTCCCGCGAGCGGGAGGTGACGTAGTCCCAGCAGATCCAGTCGTTCGCCACCAGGCAGTTCTGCCCCGACACACATCTCACCCCCCGTCACCCAACGTACACATGCTCGACCGTGCGGCCGTGAACGACCCTAACCCCCGTGGCTCCCGGTGGCCGGAATCTTTCGCAGGGGGCAACACTCCCTTCACATTCGGACGGCGCCCGTGAGGAAAGATGGGTGCGTGATCCGATTCGAGCATGTGACCAAGCGCTACCCCGACGGGACGACGGCCGTCGAGGACCTCTCCTTCGAGGTGGCGGAGGGAGAGCTGGTCACACTTGTCGGACCGTCCGGCTGCGGCAAGACGACCACGATGAAGATGGTCAACCGGCTCATCGACCCGACCTCCGGCCGGATCCTGCTGGGCGGCGAGGACATCGCCGCCGCCGACCCGGTCGAGCTGCGCCGCCGGATCGGGTACGTCATCCAGCAGGTCGGGCTGTTCCCGCACAAGACCGTGCTGGAGAACACCGCGACCGTGCCGCAGCTGATCGGCACCCCCAGGGCCGCGGCCCGCGCCCGGGCGGCCGAACTGCTCGAACTGGTGGGGCTGGACCCGTCGGTGTACGGGAGCCGGTACCCGGAGCAGCTGTCCGGCGGGCAGCGCCAGCGGGTCGGCGTGGCCCGCGCGCTCGCCGCCGACCCGCCGGTGCTGCTGATGGACGAACCCTTCGGCGCGGTGGACCCGGTGGTGCGCGAGCGACTCCAGAACGAGTTCCTGGCCCTGCAGAGGACCGTGCGCAAAACGATCCTGCTGGTCACGCACGACCTGGAGGAGGCCATCCGGCTCGGCGACCGCATCGCCGTCTACGGGACGGGCGCCATCGAGCAGTTCGACCGTCCGGCGGCGGTGCTGGGAGCCCCGGCCACCCCGTACGTGGCCTCCTTCGTCGGCGCCGACCGCGGGCTCAAGCGGCTCGCCGTCACCACGCTCGGGGCCGACGACCTGGCACCGGCGGAGGGAGCGGGGCCGCGGACGTCGGTGGCGCTCGGCTCGACGCTGCGCGAGGCGCTCGCCGCGCTGCTCCAGGAGGACTCGGGCCGCATCGGCGTCACCGACCCGGACACCGGCGAGCTGGCCGGCGTGCTGACCCCGGAGGGCGTCCACCGGGCCCTGCGCCGGGCCGAGTTGCAGGAGGCATGAGAAAGGGGCCCGACTCCCGTCGGACCCCTGCTCCCGCTGTCGCACCGCACGGCCGTCAGGCCTGGATGCGGCCGCTCATCCACATCAGCATCGGCGGGATCTCACGGCGCCACGTGTTGAAGTTGTGGCCGCCGCTGTCGAGGATGATGGACGAGACCCGGTCCGGGCTCTGCACCTTCTTGATGAACTTCTTGGTGTCCGCGAGGTTCGGCTCGCCCTTCTCGCTGCTGGTGACGAGGAAGGACGTACCGGCCGGCTTCTTGTTCTCCATGACGTGCAGGATGTCCGCGCGCTTCTTCAGCTTCGCGTCCCCGTGGAACAGGTCACCGGTCGTCGGGTCGTCCGGAGCGTCGTAGTACGCGGACAGACCCGCGGCGGCACCGAAGGTCTGCGGGTAGTGCGCGGCGATCTTCAGGGCGCAGTAACCGCCCGTGGAGTTGCCGATGAAGCCCATGTTCTCGGGCTTCTTGCCGACCCGGAAGGTGTCCTGGATGGCCTGCGGGAGGTCCACCCCGAAGAAGGTCTCGGTCTGCGGGCCGTCGGGGATGTCGACGCACTCGGTGTCACGCGGCGGCGCAACCGTCGGGCGCAGCATGACCAGGATCATCGGCTTCATCTTGCCCGACTTGGACAGGCTGAAGGCCTTCATCGGGTAGTCGAGCCCTTTGATCAGGTTCTCGGCGGTGCCCGGGTAGCCCGTCAGGACGATGGACGCCGGGAAGTTCTCGTCCTTGTGCTGCGGCTGGAAGTACTCCGGCGGGAGCCACACGTAGCCCGGGCTCGTTATCTTCGACTTCTGCCCGGATATGGCCACCTTCAGGATCTGACCGCCGACCTGGGGCTTGGCGCCGCCGGGCACGTCCAGCTTCTGCTTGTCGACGACCTTGATGTCCTTGCTGCTCATCGAGTGGTCGACGACCTTGCCCATCGACGTCTCCTGGCCGAACAGGTCGGCCCAGGAACCGTAGAACAGGAACGACTTGTTGGCCGCGAGCCCCACTGCCGAGAACAGCGCCAGCTGGGTCGCCAGCAGGAGGCCGATCCGGCCGACGAACGCACGCCAGGTGCGGCCGGAGAGCTTCGGCCAGAACCAGATGGTGGCCGCGAAGAGCAGCACACCGGCGAGGACGGCCAGCGCCAGGACCGTATTACTGGTGAGACCCATGAGCAGTCAGTCGACTTTCTGATGGCAGGATGGAAATTTCCGGCGGAAGAGTGAACCCGTTCCCCGCCGATGTCGTCCTAAGGGACGCACCACACACCGGAGGCTGTCGCGGCCTTCGGCCACATGATCTCTCGCGGAGCAACGGGAAGCGATGTCTAGCAGGATAGATGGCGATAAGTCGGGACAGGTTCCGAGCCGGGTCCGCCGAATCCTCAGAGGCCCACAGCCGGAGTCGGTGCCCGGACTGGTAGGTACGGCCGTCACGATCGTCGGCCTTCTGGACATCGCGGCGGGTGTCTTCCCGCGCTTCCGGCACAGCCGGATCCACGCGGTCACCGAGGTTCTCCCGGGTTCCCTCGGCCCGTTCGCGGCCGCCCTCTCGATCAGCGCGGGCGTCCTGCTCCTGCTGCTCGCCCACGGCCTCAAGCGGCACAAGCGGCGCGCCTGGCGGGCCGCCGTCGTCCTGCTGCCCGCGGGCGCGGCGGCGCAGTTCATCTACCGCAACTCGGTCATCGGCGTGGTCATCGCTGCGGTGCTCCTCGCGCTGCTCCTGCGGCACCAGGGTGAATTCAAGGCGCTGCCCGACCCGCGCAGCCGCTGGAAGGCGCTCGCGAACTTCGTCCTCATGAGCGCCGGCTCCATCGGCCTCGGACTGGTCATCGTCAACGTCCACCCGGGCAAGGTCGTCGGCAACCCCGGCCTGTCCGAGCAGCTCTCCCACGTCATCCAGGGCCTCTTCGGCTACGAGGGCCCCATCGAGTACGCCGGCCGGGTCTCCTGGACCGTCGGCTACTCCCTCGGCGCGCTCGGCATGCTGACCGCGCTGACCACCATCTACCTGGCCTTCCGCCCCGAGCACCCGGCCGCCCGGCTCACCGCCGACGACGAGGCCCAACTGCGCGGGCTCCTCGCCAAGCACGGCGGCCGCGACTCCCTCGGCCACTTCGCGCTCCGCCGCGACAAGGCCGTCGTCTTCTCCCCCAGCGGCAAGGCCGCCGTCACCTACCGCGTCGTCTCCGGCGTGATGCTCGCCTCCGGCGACCCGATCGGCGACGTCGAGGCGTGGCCCGGCGCGATCGAGCGGTTCATGGAGGAGGCCAAGGCCCACTCCTGGACCCCGGCCGTCATGGGCTGCAGCGAGACCGGTGGCGAGGTCTGGACCCGCGAGACCGGCCTGGACGCCCTGGAGCTGGGTGACGAGGCAATTGTCGATGTCAAAGACTTCTCCCTTTCGGGCCGCGCCATGCGCAATGTCCGCCAGATGGTGAAGCGCATCGAGCGCAACGGCTACACCACCAAGGTCCGCCGGGTCAGCGAGCTGACCGCGGAGGAACTGGAACAGGTCCGCGGCGCCGCCGAGGCCTGGCGCGGCACCGACACCGAGCGCGGCTTCTCGATGGCCCTGGGCCGGGTCGGCGACCCGGGCGACGGCGACTGCTTCATCGCCACCGCGCACCGCGTCGAGGAGGACGACACCAGCCCCTTCGGCGACCTGAAGGCCATCCAGCACTTCGTGCCGTGGGGCAAGGACGGCATGTCGCTGGAGCTGATGCGCCGTGACCGCGGCGCCGACCCCGGCATGAACGAGCTGCTGATCGTGGCCTCCCTGGAGGCCGCCCCCTCCCTGGGCATCGAGCGGGTCTCGCTGAACTTCGCGATGTTCCGCTCGGCGCTGGCCCGCGGCGAGAAGATCGGCGCCGGCCCCGTCCTGCGGATGTGGCGCAGCCTGCTGGTCTTCCTCTCCCGCTGGTTCCAGATCGAGTCGCTGTACAAGTTCAACGCGAAGTTCCGCCCCCGCTGGGAGCCGCGCTTCGTGGTCTTCCGCGCCACCCGCGACCTGCCCCGCATCGGCTTCGCCGCCATGCAGGCCGAGGGCTTCGTGACGCTGGCCCTGCCGCGGCTCTTCGCCGGCCGCCGTCCCAAGCCGGCCCGCACCTGCACGCACAACCTGATGACGTCCGTCCCCAAGCAGGCCGAACGCGAGGTCCAGCCCGCGTAACCCGCGCCGAACCGCGACACCCGCCGAAGGCCCGGTCAGCCCCTGACCGGGCCTTCGGCCTGCCCGGCCAGGACCGGGCGGACCCTACGGACCCCGCGGGGACGGGGGCGGCGAGGTGACAGGGACTGTCATATCCAGGTCAGCCCTACCCTGGACCCATGAACACGAAGCGCGGAGCCACCGGCAGGGGCCGGGTCGCAGGTCTGCCGGAATGGGACCGCTGCGCGGTCATGGGCGTCGTCAACGTGACCCCCGACTCCTTCTCCGACGGCGGCCGCTGGTTCGACACCACCGCCGCCGTCAAGCGCGGCCTCGACCTCGTCGCCCAGGGCGCCGACCTCGTCGACGTCGGCGGCGAGTCCACCCGCCCCGGCGCCTCCCGCGTCGACGAGGAGGAGGAGCTGCGCCGCGTGGTCCCCGTGGTGCGCGGCCTGGCCTCCGAGGGCGTCACCGTCTCCGTCGACACGATGCGCGCGGCCGTCGCCGCCCGGGCCGTCGCCGCCGGCGCCGCACTGGTCAACGACGTCAGCGGCGGCCTCGCCGACCCCGGCATGGTCCCGGCCGTCGCCGCGGCCGAGGTGCCCTTCGTGGTGATGCACTGGCGCGGCTTCAGCGCCGGCATGAACAGCCTCGCCGTCTACGACGACGTGATCGCCGAGGTCACCGCCGAGCTCCGGGCCCGGATCGACGCGGTCGTCGCCGGCGGCATCGCCCCCGAGCGACTCCTCGTCGACCCGGGCCTGGGCTTCGCCAAGAACGCCGAGCACGACCTGGCCCTGCTCGCGCACATGGCCGACCTGCGCGCCCTGGGCTTCCCGCTGCTGGTCGCCGCCTCGCGCAAGCGCTTCCTCGGCCGGGTCCTGGCCGGCGGGACCGACGCCACCCCACCCCCCGCCCGCGAACGCGACGCCGCCACGGCCGCCGTCTCCGCGATCGCCGCCCACCAGGGCGCCTGGGCCGTACGGGTCCACGAGGTACGGGCGACCGCCGACGCGGTTCGGGTGGCCCGCGCCGTGGAAGGGGCACTCTGACCCCCGTCGAACGACAAGGAGAACAGTGAGCAGAACCGACATCGAAGCGGTCGAAGAGGTCAACACGGCCTTCTACGAGGCCATGGAGCGGGGGGACTTCGACGCTCTGTCGGCGCTCTGGCTGGAGGACGAGATCTCCTGCGTGCACCCCGGCTGGCCGGTCCTCTCGGGCCGCGGCGAGGTGCTGCGCTCGTACGCGCTGATCATGTCCCACACCGAGTACATCCAGTTCTTCCTCACCGACACCAAGGTGGCCCTCATAGGCGACACGGCCCTGGTGACGTGCACCGAGAACATCCTCAGCGGCGGCCCCGCCGAGGACGGCGGAGAGCTCGGCCCGCTCGTCGGCCAGCTGGTCGTCGCCACGAATGTGTTCCGACGCACATCCGAGGGCTGGCGCCTGTGGTCCCACCACGGTTCTCCCGTCCTCACGGAGTCCGACGAGGACGACGAGGACCCCGCCTCCTGACCCCTACGGCGGGGACCGGACTGTTTCGCAGGTAAATTCGAAGTCGGACGACGCCGACCGCACTCGGCGCAGGCCCATGGCCCCGGGGCAGCCCCGAGGCCGGAAGCACCTACGAAAGCAGGAGTGATTCGCGTGGATCGTGTCGCGCTGCGCGGCCTCAAGGCTCGCGGGCACCACGGCGTCTTCCCCCGGGAACGCGAGGAAGGCCAGACCTTCATCGTCGACCTCGTGCTGCACCTCGACACCCGCCCCGCGGCGGCCGGAGACGACCTGGCGAAAACCGTGCACTACGGGGTGGTCGCCGAGGAAGTCGTCGACGTGGTCCAGGGCGAGCCCGTCGACCTGATCGAGACCCTGGCCGAGCGGATCGCCCAGCAGTGCCTGAAGCACGAAGCGGTGGCACAGGTGGAGGTCGTCGTCCACAAGCCGGACGCACCCATCACCGTCCCCTTCGACGACGTGACCATCACGATCACCCGGAGCCGCGCATGAACAACGGACTGAACGCTCAGAGCGACCCCACCGTCCAGCCGGTACCCGCCGCCGTCGTCGAGACGGTCGACGCGGCGGACGTGACCCTGTCCAACCCGAAATGGGCCGTCATCGCGCTCGGCGCGAACCTCGGCAACCGCCTGGAGACCCTCCAGGGGGCCATCGACGCCCTCGGCGACACCCCCGGCCTGCGGGTCAAGGCCGTCTCCCCCGTCTACGAGACCGAGCCGTGGGGCGTCGAGCCCGGCTCGCAGCCCTCGTACCTCAACGCGGTCATCGCGGTGAAGACCACCCTGCCGCCGTCCTCGCTGCTGGAGCGCGGACACGCCATCGAGGAGGCGTTCGACCGCGTCCGCGAGGAGCGCTGGGGCCCGCGCACGATCGACGTCGACATCGTCGCGTACGCCGACCGCGTCTCGGACGACCCGGTCCTCACCCTCCCGCACCCGCGCGCCCACCAGCGCGCCTTCGTGCTGGCGCCCTGGCACGACATCGACCCGGAGGCCCGGATCCCCGGCCACGGCCCGGTCGCCGGCCTCCTGGCCGGAATCGGCCTGAGCGGTGTCACGCCGCGCCCCGATCTGGAACTCCACCTCCCCGAGTAGTCGTTAGTAGCCTGTTCACGGCTACTCGCTGAAAGTGGGGAACGGGCAAGTGAAGCAACTGAGGCCGGGGGTCCTGGCGGGCATCTTCGTGGTCGCCGGGGTCCTGTCCTGGGCCGGTGCCCGGCTGTGGAACGCGTACGGCACCCTGCCCGGCGTTCCGCTGGCCGCGCCGATCGTCCTGGGGGTGATCGCCGTGGTGCTGCTCGCCACGGCGCTGTCCCTGAAGGCCAGGCTCAAGGCCCAGCGGGAGCGCCGCCCGGGTGCGAAGGGCGTGGAGCCGCTGATGGCGGCCCGCGCGGTGGTCTTCGGGCAGGCCAGTGCCCTGGTGGCCGCGCTGGTGGCGGGCATGTACGGCGGCGTGGGCGTCTTCCTGCTGACCGACTCCCTGGACGTCCCCACCCGCCGCGACCAGGCCTGGTACGCCGCCTTCTCGGTCCTCGCGGGCATCGCGGTCATCGCGGCCGCACTCTTCCTGGAGCGCGTCCTGAAGCTCCCGGAGGACGAGGACCCCACCCCGGAAACCCCGGCCCGGGCCTGACCCGGCCCAGGGTCCGTAGCCGGCGCCGGAGGCCCGGCCGGGTGACGGCCGGGGCGGGGCATCGGGTCAGCGGGCCATGATCAGACTCATGGCCTCGTTGCGGGTCGCGGGGTCGCGGAGCTGGCCGCGGACCGCCGAGGTGATGGTCTTCGCGCCGGGCTTGCGGACCCCGCGCATGGTCATGCACATGTGCTCGCACTCGATGACCACGATGACCCCGCGCGGGTCCAGGATCTCCATCAGGGAGTCCGCGATCTGCGTCGTCAGACGCTCCTGCACCTGCGGACGGCGGGCGAACACGTCGACGAGGCGGGCCAGCTTCGACAGGCCGGTGATCTTGCCGTCGGTGGACGGGATGTAGCCGACGTGGGCGACCCCGTGGAACGGGACCAGGTGATGTTCACATGAACTCATGACTTCGATGTCCTTCACGAGGACCATCTCGTCGTGGCCCAGGTCGAACGTCGTCGTCAGCACCTCTTCGGGCTTCTGGTACAGACCGGCGAATATCTCCCGGTACGAGCGCGCCACGCGTGCGGGTGTCTCCAGGAGGCCCTCACGTTCCGGGTCCTCGCCGACCGCGATCAGGAGTTCGCGGATCGCCGCCTCCGCGCGCTTCTCGTCGAACTCGCCGATCCTGCCCTCGTCACCGGTCAGGGTCACTGGGTCGGTCATCTCATCCTCGTTCCTGTCCGCACACGCGGTCGTACAAATGTGCCGCGCCCCCCAGGCTAGAACCTGGGGGGCGCGGCTTCCATTCCGGGTGGGTCGACCCTCCGGTTACTCGGGGCGGTCTTCCGGAGCCACCTCGATGCCCTTCTCCGTGGAGACCGGCGTGACGGCGGACGTGCCGTTCGCCGCGTTCGTCAGCTGCAGCTCCTTGGGGGAGAGCACCGGCGGACGGGTGGAGGGGGTGCGGCGGGAGGAGCCGGTCCACGCGGGGCGGGCCGGGCGCTTGACGATGGTCGAGAAGATCTCGGCGATCTCCTCCTTGCCCAGTGTCTCCTTCTCCAGCAGCGCGAGGACCAGGTTGTCGAGGACGTCACGGTTCTCGACGAGGATCTCCCAGGCCTCGTTGTGCGCGGTCTCGATGAGCTTCTTGACCTCTTCGTCGACCAGCGCCGCGACCTCTTCCGAGTAGTCCCGCGGGTGCGACATCTCGCGGCCCAGGAACGGCTCGGTGTTGTCGCCGCCGAACTTGATCGCACCGAGACGCTCGGTCATGCCGTACTGCGTGACCATGGCCCGCGCCGTGGCGGTGGCCTTCTCGATGTCGTTCGCCGCGCCCGTGGTCGGGTCGTGGAAGACCAGCTCCTCGGCCGCGCGCCCGCCCAGCATGTACGCCAGCTGGTCGAGCATCTCGTTGCGCGTGGTCGAGTACTTGTCCTCGTCGGGCAGGACCATGGTGTAACCCAGGGCCCGGCCGCGGGACAGGATCGTGATCTTGTGGACCGGGTCGGAGTTCGGCGAGGCCGCCGCGACCAGGGCGTGACCGCCCTCGTGGTACGCGGTGATCTTCTTCTCGCGGTCCGACATGATCCGGGTCCGCTTCTGCGGGCCCGCCACGACGCGGTCGATGGCCTCGTCCAGGACGTGGTTGTCGATCAGCTTCTTGTCCGAGCGGGCCGTGAGCAGCGCGGCCTCGTTGAGGACGTTGGAGAGATCGGCACCCGTGAAGCCCGGGGTACGGCGGGCGACGGCGCCCAGGTCGACGTCCGGGGCGACCGGCTTGCCCTTCTGGTGGACCTTGAGGATCTCCAGACGGCCCTGCATGTCGGGACGGTCGACCGCGATCTGCCGGTCGAAGCGGCCCGGACGCAGCAGCGCCGGGTCGAGGATGTCGGGGCGGTTCGTGGCGGCGATCAGGATGACGCCGCCCTTCACGTCGAAGCCGTCCATCTCGACGAGCAGCTGGTTCAGGGTCTGCTCGCGCTCGTCGTGGCCGCCGCCGAGACCCGCACCGCGGTGCCGGCCGACGGCGTCGATCTCGTCGACGAAGACGATCGCCGGGGCGTTGGCCTTGGCCTGCTCGAACAGGTCGCGGACACGCGAGGCACCGACACCGACGAACATCTCGACGAAGTCGGACCCGGAGATCGAGTAGAAGGGGACACCGGCCTCGCCCGCGACGGCGCGCGCGAGCAGGGTCTTTCCGGTGCCGGGCGGGCCGTAGAGCAGCACGCCCTTGGGGATCTTGGCGCCGACGGCCTGGAACTTCGCCGGCTCCTGGAGGAACTCCTTGATCTCGTGGAGCTCCTCGACGGCCTCGTCCGAACCCGCGACGTCGGCGAACGTCGTCTTCGGGGTGTCCTTGGTGATGAGCTTGGCCTTGGACTTCCCGAAGTTCATGACCCGGGAGCCGCCGCCCTGCATCTGGTTCATCAGGAACAGGAAGACAACGACGATGAGGACGAAGGGCAGGAGCGAGAGCAGCACGCTGAGGAACGGGCTGGTCTTGTCCGGAGTGACGGAGTAACCGTCCGGGATCTGACCGGCGTCGTACTTGGTCTGGAGGCTCTGGGCGAGCTGGACGCCCTGATCCCCGATGTAGTTGGCCTGGAACTTGGTGCCGTCGTGCTTGCCGAGCTTCTCGCCTTGCTTGAGCTCAATCTTGATCATCTGGCTGTCGCCGGTGGTCAGCTTGGCTGTCTCCACCTGGCCAGTGTTGATCGCCTTGATGACCTCGCTGGTGTCCACCGACTTGTAGCCGCCGCCGGAGCCGACGACATTCATCAACACGACCACGGCGAGGACGGCCAGCACGATCCACATGACCGGCCCACGGAAGTATCGCTTCACGTCCATCCATACGGGGTGCCGGGCACCCCGTCCCTCCTGCCCGTAGGTAAATGCTGCTGTGTGAGTAAAGACTGTTCTTCGGAATGTACCCCTGATTTGTCACCCGCGGCCCGTGGGACGGCTGACAGACCCGCCTTCCCCTGGTCCAACGGCGGGAATCGCCCCCAGGTTCCCCGGCGGCGCCGGGGATTCCCGGGGGCGGGGCGGGGTCAGCCGCCGTAGACGTGCGGGGCGAGCGTGCCGACGAACGGCAGGTTGCGGTACTTCTCCGCGTAGTCGAGGCCATAGCCCACCACGAACTCGTTGGGGATGTCGAAGCCGACCCACTTCACGTCGATCGCGACCTTCGCGGCCTCGGGCTTGCGCAGCAGCGTGACGACCTCCAGGGAGGCCGGCTGGCGGGAGCCCAGGTTCGACAGCAGCCAGGACAGCGTCAGACCGGAGTCGATGATGTCCTCGACGATCAGGACGTGCTTGTCCTTGATGTCGGTGTCCAGGTCCTTGAGGATCCGCACCACACCGGAGGACTGGGTCCCGGCGCCGTACGAGGACACCGCCATCCAGTCCATGGTGAGCGGGGTGGACAAGGCGCGCGCCAGGTCCGCCATCACCATGACGGCGCCCTTGAGGACACCGACGATGAGCAGGTCCTTGCCCGCGTACTCCGCGTCGATCTTCGCGGCCAGCTCGGCCAGCTTCGCGTCGATCTCTTCCTTGGTGATGAGCACCGACTGGAGGTCGTTGCCCATGTCCTTCTCGTCCACCCGCATCACTTTCGTTGTCGGCCGGGGCTCCGAGGTGTCCCCCGGAGGACTCAGCCGTGTTTCAGCACCAATCAGCCCTGCCGGATGACAAGTCTGCCACCCTGCCGCTGGGCCTCCACCCGGCCGGGCAGGTTGATGGCGCCCTGGCCTCGCCATCCGGTGATGAGGCGGTCGACTTCCTCGATGTGGCGGGCGAAGAGGGAGCCCGCGGGCGAGCCCGCCGCGACGACGGCCCTGCGCAGCACGCGGCGGCGGACGGCCGGGGGCAGGGCGTACAGCTTGGCGCACTCCAGGCGGCCGTCCTCGTCGCGTACGCCGCCTTCCGCCTCGGCGGCCCAGGCGTCCAGCGCGTCGGCGTCGTCGCGGGAGAGCTGGGCCGTGCGGGCGAGGGCCTCCACGACGCCCTTCCCGAGCGCCTTCTCCAGGGCGGGCAGTCCCTCGTGGCGCAGGCGGGAGCGGGTGTAGGCGGGGTCCATGTTGTGCGGGTCGTCCCAGACGGCCAGGGACTGGACCATGCACGCCTTGCGGGCGGTCTGCCGGTCGACCTGGAGGAAGGGGCGGCGGTAGCGGTGGCTGCGGCCGGGGCGACCGGGGCCACCGGGGCCGCCCGATACCTCCGGCATGCCGGAGAGCGAGCGGATGCCGGATCCGCGGGCCAGCCCCAGCAGGACGGTTTCCGCTTGATCGTCCCGGGTGTGGCCGAGCAGCACGGCGGCGGCGCCGAGGCGGTCGGCGGCGTCGTCCAGGGCGCCGTAGCGGGCGTCGCGGGCGGCGGCCTCGGGGCCTCCGTCGCGGCCGACGCGCACGGCGACGGACTCCACCGGGTCCAGGCCGAGGGCGGTCATGCGGGCGACGACCTCGGCGGCGCGCTGGTCGGAGCCGTCCTGCAGTCCGTGGTCGACGGTGATGCCGCCGGCCCGGATGCCGAGTTTGGGGGCCTCGAAGGCGAGCGCCGAGGCGAGTGCCATGGAGTCGGCGCCGCCGGAGCAGGCGACGAGCACGAGTGGCGGGGTGCCCGCGCCGGTGCGACGGTCGGCACGGGGGATACCTCCGGACGGGGTCCGGGGGAGGTCGGTGAGCTCGGTGAGGACGTCGTGGAGTACGCGGCGGACCGCCAGGCGTATCGCCGCGACCGCAGGATGGGGACCCATGTCCGGTGCCCTTCGATGGAGTTCGGATGCCTCGGAGGCTTCGGGGTGGTGTGTTGGGGGGTGCTGGCCCGGCTGCCCCCGCGGAACGGGAGGATGTCACTCAGAGTGCGTCGATGGTGACAGAACCGAGCCGTTCCCCGAGCATCGCACGCCCTTATACGGCTCACGGTCCCTCGGACGGGTGATGCTGCTTCCCCCGGGGAGACATGTTTAGGCCTCTCCGTCACGTGTGGCGCGGGTGAACCCGGGGGAAGCCGCGCAGCTGCGCGGGGCGGCCCCGCCGCTTCCCGGCGGGGCCGTGCTCCCGGCGTCACCCCTCCCGGTGCTCTCCGCCCCCCTCGCTCCCCTTGCCGTGGACGCGGGCGATCCAGTCGGCGGGCCGGTCGATCTCCGCCTTGGTGGGCAGCGTGTTCGGGGAGGTCCAGACCCGGTTGAAGCCGTCCATGCCGACCTGGCCGACGACGGCCCGCACGAAGCGCTCGCCGTCGCGGTACTGGCGCAGCTTGGCGTCGAGGCCGAGCAGCTTGCGCAGGGCGGCGTCGAGGCGGCCCGCTCCGCTGGCGCGGCGCTGCTGGAACTTCTCGCGGATCTCGGCGACCGAGGGCACCACCTGGGGCCCGACGCCGTCCATGACGAAGTCGGCGTGTCCCTCCAGCAGCGACATGACGGCCGTGAGGCGGCCGAGGATCTCGCGCTGCTCGGGGGTCTGCACGAGTTCGACGAGCGAGCGGCCCTCGTCCTCGCGCTCGGCGTCCGGGCGGGCCCCGGCGAAGGACTGGGCGGCCTCCCGGATGCGTTCCAGGACCGTCATGGGGTCCAGTTCGGTGGCGCCCAGGAACGTCTGGATTTCGCCTTCGAGGTGGGCGCGCAGCCACGGGACGGCCGTGAACTGGGTACGGTGCGTCTCCTCGTGGAGGCAGACCCACAGCCGGAAGTCGTGCGGGGCCACCTCCAGCTCGCGCTCGACGTGCACGATGTTCGGGGCGACGAGCAGCAGCCGGCCGCCCGCCGCGGAGGACGGCAGGTCGCGGGAGGCGGGTGCGAAGGTCTCGTACTGGCCCAGCACCCTGGAGGCCAGGAAGCTGAGCAGCATGCCCAGCTCGACGCCCGTGACCTTGCCGCCGAAGGCTCCGAGGACGGCTCCGCCGGGGGCGTTCGCCCGGCGGTCCTGCATCTTGCCGAGGAGCGGCATCAGCAGCTCCCGGAACCCGGCGACGTTGGCCTTGACCCAGCCGGCCCGGTCGACGACCAGGACGGGGGTGTCGGGGACGGTGGCCCCCTCGGGGATCATCCGGGTGAACTCGCGCACGTGCCGTTCCGAGGTCCTGGCATGCCCGCGCAGTTCGGCGACGACCGCCCGCGCCTCGTCCCGGGTGACCTCCGGGCCGGGCCGTACCAGCCGGGTCGCGGTCGCCACCGCGAGGTTCCAGTCGACCATCTCCGCACCACTGATGCTCGTCATGCGTCAACCGTACGTGGGCGAGCCCTCCGGCGGACCCCCTACGGAGTGCCCGCGACGGCCGCGGCCAGCTTGTCGAGGCCCTTCTCGGCGCCCTCGGGGCCGGGGCTGTTCGCGGTCAGGAAGGCGAAGGCGAGGAGCCTGCCGGTGGCGTCGACGACGGTGCCGGACAGGGAGTTCACCCCGGTGAGGGTGCCGGTCTTGGCGCGGACCAGGCCGGCGGCCGGGGAGGTGCCCGCGTTGCGGGCGCGCAGGGTCCCGGTGAACCCGGCGACGGGCAGCCCGGTGAGGACGGGCCGCAGCTCGGGGTGGTTCGGGTCGGCGGCCTTGGCGAGCAGGCCGGTCAGCAGGCCTGCGCTGACCTTGTCCGCACGGTTGAGGCCGCTGCCGTCGGCGAAGCGGGAGCCGGCCGTGTCGACGCCGAGTCCGGCGAGCCTGGCGGTGACGGCCTTCTCCGCTCCTTCGAAGCTGGCGGGCTGGCCGGAGGCGAGGGCGGTCTGGCGGGCGAGGGCCTCGGCGATGTCGTTGTCGCTGTTGGTCAGCATGCGTTCGACGAGCCCGGCCACGGGGGTGGACTGGGTGACGGCGAGCGGCTGGGCGCCGGCGGCGGCCTTGGCCCGGACGGGTTCCCCGGTGACCTTGACGCCTCGTTCCGCCAGCAGGGTGCGGAAGGCGCGGGCGGCGGCCCCGGCCGGGTCGTCGGCGCGGTCCACGGGTCCGGAGGTGGACTCGTCGGGGCGGCCCTCGTCGGCCGCCAGGGCGGTCACGGGGGCGATGTTGGGGTTGACGCCGATCGGGTGCCGTACGGGGCCGCTGTAGAGGCTGTCGTCGTAGGCGAGGGTCACGGTGTCGGTGCCGGCCGCCTTGAGGGCCTGGGCGGCGTCGGCGGCCAGGGCGACGAGACTGCCGCCGGATCCGGCGGGGCTCTTCTTCTTCGCGGTGAGGGAGGGGTCGCCGCCGCCGACCAGGACGACCTGCCCGGGGGTGGCGCCGGGTACGACGGTGGTCCTGATCCGGTGCTCGGGCCCGAGCGCGGCCAGTACGGCCGCCGCGGTGGCGATCTTGACGGTGGAAGCGGGGGTCATCGCGTCGCGCGCCCCCGACTCGTACAGGACCTGCCCGGTGGCGGTGTCCACGACGGAGGCGGTACGGACCGTGCCGAGCGCCGGATCGGCCAGCAGCGGCCGCAGCCTGGCGGCCAGCGCGTCGGTGGGCGCGGCGGCGGCCGCCTGCCCCCGCGGGACGCCGGGACCGACGGCGCCCAGCACCCCGGGGGCGCTGGGCGCGGCCTGCGGAAGGGGTCCGGCGGCGGAGCCGCCACCGTGATCTGCGCCACCCGTACGGCCCCAGGAGGCGGCCTTGTCCCGCTCGGCCTTACGCTGACCGGAGTCCCACGGACCGGCGGCGGTCACCGCTGCCACCGACAGGGCGAGGCCGGCGACGGCCGCACCCGCGGTGAGCTGCCAGGTCTTGACCAATGGCACCTCGGACCAGCCCCTTTCGCGATCACACATATGCGTGAGGGACACTTAACCACTGCGTCTTGCCGCGAGCATGGCACCCCACCCGACAGGGATGGGCCGGACGCGCACGCAGTTGAATCAATGCCGTCTCGAAGCAATGAAGCTGATCATGGAGGAGCAGGACGTGGAGTTCGACGTCACCATCGAGATCCCCAAGGGTTCGCGGAACAAGTACGAGGTGGACCACGAGACCGGCCGGATCCGTCTGGACCGTCGCCTCTTCACCTCGACCAGCTACCCGGCCGACTACGGCTTCGTCGAGAACACCCTCGGCGAGGACGGCGACCCGCTGGACGCGCTGGTCATCCTTGACGAGCCGACCTTCCCGGGCTGCCTCATCAAGTGCCGCGCCATCGGCATGTTCCGCATGACGGACGAGGCGGGCGGCGACGACAAGCTGCTGTGCGTGCCGGCCTCCGACCCGCGTGTCGAGCACCTGCGCGACATCCACCACGTGTCCGAGTTCGACCGCCTGGAGATCCAGCACTTCTTCGAGGTCTACAAGGACCTGGAGCCGGGCAAGTCGGTCGAGGGCGCGAACTGGGTCGGCCGCGCCGAGGCCGAGGCCGAGATCGAGGCCTCGTACAAGCGCCTGGAGGCGCAGGGCGGCCACCACTGAGCTCGCGCTCGGCGGTGACGGGCCGGGGCGGCGCCCCGCGCCCCCTGTGACACGGCGGGCGGCATCCCTCTGGGATGCCGCCCGCTGTCGTGTGTTCCCGGGGAACCAGGTTTCGACGGGGAGGAAACGGTTCCGCATACTGATACTCCGGGTGATCACGAACGGGAGGACGCGTGGCGGAGGCCGACGGGGCGGAGGACAGGAAGCCCCAGTCCGACGAAGCGCACAGCGCCTTCACGCCGCCTCCCGGCATCGAGCCGGAGGCGTCCGCCGACGATCAGCCCACCTCGGAGTTCGTCCGTCCGCCGAACACCGGACCCACCCAGCCGGAGCCCGAGGGCTCGGCCTTCGCAGCGCCGGCCACCTACAGCGCCGCGCAGTCCCCGCCCGCCTACACCCCCGGCCAGGGCTTCCCCGTCGCCCAGATGAAGGAGTCCCCCTGGCAGGACCGCATGCGCACGATGCTGCGCATGCCGGTCGACGTGCGCCCCGTACCGGACCTGGTGCAGCGGCCGAGCGAGGCGGGGCCCGCCGTGGGCCGCGTGCTCGACCTGACGCTGCGCATCGGCGAGCTGCTGCTGTCGGGCGGCGAGGGCTCCGAGGACGTGGAGGCCGCGATGTTCGCCGTGGCCCGCTCCTACGGCCTGGACCGCTGCGAGCCGACCGTCACCTTCACCATGCTGTCGATCACGCACCAGCCGTCGCTGGTCGACCACCCGGTCTCGGCGAGCCGGACCGTGCGCCGCCGGGGCACCGACTACACGCGCCTGGCGGCCGTGTTCCGGCTGGTGGCCGACATCAGCTCGCCGGAGACCGACATCTCGCTGGAGGAGGCCTACCGGCGCCTCGCCGAGATCCGTCGCAACCGCCACCCGTACCCCACGTGGGTGCTCACTGCGGCCGCGGGGCTGCTCGCCGGGGCCGCCTCGATCCTCGTCGGCGGCGGAGTGCTGGTCTTCTTCGCGGCGGCGCTCGGCGCGGTCCTCGGGGACCGGCTCGCATGGCTGTGCGCCGGGCGCGGGCTGCCCGAGTTCTACCAGTTCGTGGTCGCCGCGATGCCGCCGGCAGCCTTCGGGGTGGCGCTCAAGCTCGCGGAGATCGAGAACATCAAGGCCTCCGCCGTGATCACCGGCGGGCTGTTCGCGCTGCTGCCGGGGCGGGCCCTGGTCGCGGCCGTGCAGGACGGCCTGACCGGCTTCTACATCACGGCCGCCGCCCGGCTCCTGGAGGTCATGTACCTCTTCATCGGCATCATCATGGGCGTGCTGGTCGTGCTCTACCTCGGGCTTCAGCTGGGCGCCTCGCCCAAGCCCGAGGAGGTCCTGCAGATCACCCAGCGGCCGCTGATCCAGATCGCGGCGTCGATGGTGCTCGTCTTCACCTTCGCGATCCTGCTCCAGCAGGAACGCTCCACGGTGTGGATCGTCACCCTCAACGGCGGGGTGGCGTGGGTGACCTTCGGGGCCCTGCACTACGCGGGCGGGATCCCGCCCGTGCCGTCCACGTGCGTCGCTGCCGGGCTGGTGGGCCTCTTCGGTCAGCTCTTCTCCCGCTACCGCTTCGCGTCCGCCCTGCCGTACGTCACGGCCGCCATCGGGCCGCTGCTGCCGGGCTCGGCGACGTACTACGGGCTGCTGCTGATCGCCGAGGACCGGCTGAACGAGGGGCTGGGCTCCCTGGTGAACGCCGCGGCCATCGCCCTGGCCATCGCGATCGGGGTCAACCTGGGCTCGGAGACCTCCCGGCTGTTCATGCGCATCCCCGGGGCGGCGAGCGCCGTCAAGGGCCGCGCCGCGGCCAAGCGGACCCGCGGCTACTGAGGCTTCCGCTACGGCCGCCCTGGCTCCGCTCCGGCCCCGCCCGGCTTCCGCTCCGGCCCCGCCCGGCCTCCGGTACGCGGAACGGGCCGCACCCCCTGCCCCGGCGGGGCGGGCGTGCGGCCCGTTCGACGTGTCGTCCTGCGCGTGGTCTCAGCGCTTGGCGTGGCGCCCGCGCTGGCCCGGGGACTGCGGGCCGGTGCCGTCGGCGGCGACCACGTCCGGCGCCTGGCCGGCGTTCGCCCTGTTCTCCTTGCGGGCCTTCAGGACCTCGAAGACGACCGGGATGACGGAGATGAGGACGATGCCGACGAGGATCGGCTCGACGTTCGTCTTGATGAACTCGATCTGGCCGAGCCAGTAGCCCGCGATGGTGACGCCCGCGCCCCAGCCGATGCCACCGATGACGTTGTAGGTCAGGAAGGTGCGGTACTTCATCGTGCCGGCGCCGGCGACCATCGGGGCGAAGGTGCGGATGATCGGCACGAAGCGGGCGAGCACGATGGCCTTGGGGCCGTGCTTGTCCATGAACTCGTGCGCCTTGTCCAGGTTCTCCCGCTTGAAGAGCTTGGAGTTCGGCCGGTTGAAGAGCTTCGGCCCGAAGTACTTGCCGATCATGTAGCCGACCTGGTCGCCGATGATCGCGGCGGCGACGATCAGGGTGCAGACCAGCCACAGCGGCTGCTTGATGTACTGCCCGTCCGCGACCAGCAGGCCCGCGGTGAAGAGCAGGGAGTCGCCGGGCAGGAAGGCGAAGAGACCCGACTCGGCGAAGACGATGACCAGGATGCCGATCAGGCCGAAGTGCGAGATCAGGTAGTCCGGGGACAGCCACTCAGGGCCGAGCGCAAGCGTATACACGGGTTCCGGGCTCTCCTGGATCGAGGGAAGAACAGCGATGGGGGCGGTTTCAATTATCAACGCACACGACCCCCGCCCGGTTCCAGGTACCGGCGGGGGTCGCGCGCGTGACATTCCGCTTACGCCTTGCGCACGCCGTTCGCGAGGATCGCGTCCCTCAGGTGCGCCGCGAAGCCCGGCTTCATGGCGTCGTAGAACGCCGTGAACCGCTCGTCCGCCACGTACATCTCACCGAGGCAGGTGTGCATCTCGTACGGGCAGTCGTAGAACCACCGGTGGATGTGCAGGCGGTGCTCCTCGGCCAGGTCCATCGCCCGCTCGCCCTCGGCGGGTTCGCCCGCCTCCATGGCCGCGACGTACCGGCGGCCCCACTCGGCGGACTCGTCCTGCATCCGCTGCCAGTCCTCCTTGGTGTACGAGGCCGCGCGGCGCTGCGACTCGGCGTACGCCTCGGTGTCGCCCCAGCGCTCCTCGACCTCCTGTGCGTACTGCTCCGGGTCCTGCTCCCCGAAGACCTCGAACTTCTCCTCGGGCGTGAGGTTGATGCCCATCTTCTTCGCCTCCATGGCGTGCTCAACGGCCTTGGCCATCTGCTGGAGCCGGGCGATCCGGTCGGTCAGCAGGGCATGCTGCCGGCGCAGATGCTCCTGTGGGTCCGATTCCGGGTCGTCCAGCAGGACCGCGACCTCGTCGAGGGGGAAGCCGAGCTCCCGGTAGAACAGGATCCGCTGCAGCCGGTCCAGGTCGACGTCGTCGTACCGCCGGTGTCCCGCGTGGCTGCGGCCGCCCGGGGAGAGCAGCCCGATCTCGTCGTAGTGGTGCAGGGTGCGCACCGTGACCCCGGCGAAACCGGCCACCTGGCCCACTGAGTAGCCCATCCCTTCCCTCCTCTGCTCGGGTACGCCCCCCACTGTGGTTCCTCACGCCGCGTGAGGTGCAAGTCCGCTCCGGCGGCTACCTGCTCAGCCCCCGGTAACGGCCCACCGCCAGCGGAAAGAAGACCGCGAGCAGCAGCAGCGGCCAGGCGACCGCCAGCAGGGCCGCGTGGTCGGCGGCCCACGACGGCGGGGCAGCGGCCGGGTTGCCGAACAGGTCGCGGACGGCCGTGGCCGTCGCCGAGAGCGGATTCCATTCCACCACCGCGCCCAGCCAGCCAGGCATCGACTCCGGCGTGGCGAACGCGTTGGACAGGAAGCCCACCGGCCACACCAGGATCTGCACCGCCTGGACCAGCTCCGGCCGGCCCGCGACCATGCCGAGCCAGATCCCGATCCACAGCATCGCGAGGCGCAGCAGCAGGAGCAGCCCGAAGGCGAGCAGCGCGGCCGCCGCGCCGCCGTGCCAGCGCCAGCCGAGCAGCAGCCCGACCGCCGCCAGGACCAGCAGCCCCACGGCCGACTGGAGCATGTCGGCGGCGCTGCGGCCCACCAGGACCGCGGAGGAGGACATCGGCATGGCGCGGAAGCGGTCGATCACCCCCTTGTTCAGGTCCTGGGTGACGGCCGTGAGGGTGGCCTCCAGCCCGAAGGCCATGGTGAGGGCGAGCATTCCCGGGACCAGGAACTCGACGTACTCGCCGTCGATCCCGCGACCGCCGCCCACCAGGAAGCCGAACATCAGCAGCATCATCACGGGGAAGACCAGGCCGACGAGCATCTGCACGGGCTGCCGCACCCAGTGCGCCAGCTCGCGCCGGGTCATCGTCCAGGAGTCCGAGACCACCCAGGCCGCGCTCATGCGGCCACCTCCTCGCGGTCGGTCAGGTACAGGAAGACCTCGTCGAGCGTGGGCCGCCGGACGGCGAGGTCGGCCGCCTCGATGCCCGCCTCCTGAAGCGTCCGCAGGGTCCGGGCCAGGCCCGCCATCCGGTCCTGGACGGGGAAGCTCAGGGTCAGGGTGTCGGGGTCGACGGCGGGGTCGGGCAGCAGCCGCGCCGCCTGCGCCAGCCGTGCCGCGTCCCGCAGGACCACGACGATCCGGTCCGCGCCGACGAGGGCCTTCAGTTCGTCGGCCGTGCCCTCGGCCACGACCCGGCCGCCGTCGATCAGGGCGATCCGGTCGGCCAGTTGGTCGGCCTCCTCCAGGTACTGCGTGGTGAGCAGCACGGTGGTGCCGCCGCCGACCAGGGAGCGGACCGCGTTCCACACCTCGGCGCGGCCGCGCGGGTCGAGGCCGGTGGTCGGCTCGTCCAGGAACAGCACCTCCGGGTCGGTGATCAGGGAGGCGGCGAGGTCGAGCCGGCGCCGCATGCCGCCGCTGTACTGCTTCACGGCCTTGCGGCCGGTGTCCGCGAGGCCGAAGCGGTCCAGCAGTTCGTCGGCGCGCCGCCCGGCCCCGCGCGCGCCCAGGTGGTGGAGGCGGCCGAACATCTCCAGGTTCTGCCGTCCGGCCAGTTCCTCGTCGAGCGCGGCGTGCTGGCCGAGCAGCCCGATGCGCGAGCGGACGGCCGCCGGGTCGGCGGCGACGTCGTGACCCGCCACCCGAACCACCCCTTCGTCGTGGCGGAGCAGGGTGCTCATGATCCGCACGGCCGTGGTCTTCCCGGCGCCGTTGGGGCCGAGCACGGCGTGCACGGTGCCGGGCGCCACCTCCAGGTCGAGCCCGGCCAGGGCCTGCTTGTCGCCGTAGCGCTTGTGGACACCTGCGACGGAGATCGCCAAAGCCACTCCTCACTAGTCAAACTTGATTACCGCGAGCCGCAAAGGTAATGCCCGCTCGCGAGCTAGTCAAACTTGATTAGGCGTAGGGGTTCTCCTGGCCGTCCGCCAGGACACCCACGAACGGCTCGCCACCCTCGCCCGCGAAGGAGTACGCGCCCTCCTCGATCCGGGCGATCAGGCCACGCGTCCACTCCGCCTCCGCGTCCGCGGAGTGGACCCACCTGTGCATGATCTCGCCGATGTGGCCCAGCGACTCCGGGCCGCCCTCGGGCGTGTAGTACTCGGTCACCGACGACCGCCAGCCCGCCAGCTTCGCCAGCCGCTCCCGGAGCAGCGCGAGTACCTCCTCGCGCGGCAGGTCGACCATGAAGCCGATCGCCGCCGACAGCACGTCCGTCTTCTGGTCGAAGGCCGCGAGCGCCCCGCGCAGCAGCCTGAAGTACTCCTCGCGACCGGCGTCCGTCACCTCGTACTCGGTGCGCGGCGGTCCGCCCGCCGCGCTCGGAGCAACCTCGTGCGCGTGCAGGACGCCCTGCTTCGCCATCTGCTTCAGCGCGTGGTAGATCGATCCCGGCTTGGTGTTCGACCACTCGTGGGCGCCCCAGTACTCCAGGTCGTTGCGCACCTGGTACCCGTGGGCCCGCCCGTGCTGGCGGACGGCGCCGAGGACAAGAAGCCGGATCGCTGACATGGGGCCAGGCTATGCCCCCGCCGACAGCACTAGCCCATCGCCTTGGTGCCGTCGATGGATTCGCGGACGACGTCCGCGTGACCCGCGTGCCGGGCGAACTCCTCCACCAGGTGCAGCAGCATCCAGCGGACCGAGACCTTGGTGTCCTGGGGGAACCACGGCGCCGGCGGCAGCGGGAAGGTCTCGTCCAGGCTCTCGACGGCGGCCACGAAGGCTTCCGTCTCCTGCCGGACGCCGTCCCAGAAGGCCAGCACGGACGGAATGGACTCACCCTCGACGAGGCGGAAGCTGTCGCCGTAGCTCGCCTCGTCACGCAGCCGCTCGTTCGGCCGCTGCTGGGCCAGCCGCAGCCAGTTCAACTCGACCTCCGCCACGTGCTTGAGCAGCCCGGACAGGGAGAGCTCGCTGGCGCTCGGCCGGCTCGCGGCCTGCTCCTCGTCGAGCCCGGCGAGGGATTCACGGAGCGCCGCGCGCTGGGACTCGACGAAGGCGAGGAGCGTGCCGCGCTCGTCGCCGGGGACCTCGGTGGAAAGCTGAGCCATGACCGGACCGCCTCTGCGTGGTGTCGTCGGGGGCCTCTCCCCCGACACCCCCCACGCTACGGAGGATCTAGGTCAGCTCTCGTCCTAGATCCTCCGGTCAGTTCGGGGAGATCTCCTCGTCCGGCCGCATCGCGGGCAGCGCCGTGGCGGGCGTGGGCAGCAGCGCCTTGGTGAGGTCCTGCTTGCCCGTCGGGTCGAGCCCGTACATCGCCTCGTAGATCTTGCGGACGGCCGGTCCGGAGGCCCCGGAGCCGGTGCCGCCCTGGGAGATCGTCATGACGATCGCGTAGTCCTCGGTGTACGAGGCGAACCACGAGGTGGTCTGCTTCCCCTGGACCTCGGCCGTGCCGGTCTTGGCGTGCATGGGGATCTGCTTCTGCGGCCAGCCGCCGAAGCGCCAGGCGGCGCTGCCGTCGGTGGCCACGCCGGCGAGGGCCGCGTCGATGTTGTCGCGGGTCTTCTTGTCCATCGGGAGCTTCCCCCGCTCCTTGGGGGCGATCTCCTTCACCGACGTCCCGTCGGCGCTGACGACCGCCTTGCCGACGCTCGGCTGGTGGAGGGTGCCGCCGTTGGCGATGGCCGCGTACACGGACGCCATCTGGACCGGGGTGACCAGGGTGTCGCCCTGCCCGATCGAGTAGTTGATCGCGTCACCCTCGCGCAGCTGGTTGCCCTGGCGGCAGTTCTCGTAGGCGATCTTCTCGGCGAAGCTGCCGTTCTTCTTGCCGTCCCGGCACCAGGCGTCCTTGTTGGCGTCGAAGAAGTCCTGCTTCCACTTGCGGTCGGGGACCCGGCCGGGCACCTCGTTGGGCAGGTCGATGCCGGTGCGCTTGCCCAGACCGAACTCGTGGGCCGTCTTGAAGAACCAGTCGTTCGGGTCCTTCTTCGGCCTGATGCCCCCGTCCTTCTTCCACTCCTGGTCCGCGATCAGGTAGTAGACGGTGTCGCAGGAGACCTCCAGGGCCCGGCCGATGGTGATGTCGCCGTGGCCCTGCGACTCGAAGTTCGTGAAGGTCTGATTGCCCACCGAGTACGAGCTGGGGCAGGGGTAGCGGTTGTTGAAGGGGTAGCCGGCGTTGACCGCGGCGGTCGAGGTGACCACCTTGAAGACGGAGCCCGGCGCCGCCTGCCCCTGGATCGCCCGGTTCAGCAGCGGGTAGTTGGAGTCCTTGTCGGTGAGGGAGGCGTAGTCCTTCGCGGAGATGCCGCCCACCCAGGCGTTGGGGTCGTAGGTGGGGTTCGAGGCCATCGCGACGATCCGGCCCGTCCTGGTCTCCATCACCACGACCGCGCCCGAGTCGGCCTCGTAGTTGCGGTTGGTGTTCCTGTCCCTGACCTTCCGCGCGTCGATCATCGCGTTGTTCAGCTCGCGCTCGGCCACTGCCTGCACGCGCGAGTCGATCGAGGTCACGATGTTCGAGCCGGGCTGCGCCGGGTCGGTCCGCCCCTGCCCGATCACGCGGCCGAGGTTGTCCACCTCGTAGCGGGTGATGCCGGCCTTGCCGCGCAGCTCCTTGTCGTAGGTGCGCTCCAGGCCGGAGCGGCCCACCTGGTCGGAGCGCAGGTAGGGGGAGTCGGTCTTCTTCGCCTTGGCGATCTCCTCGTCGGTGACCGGGGAGAGGTAGCCCAGGACCTGGGAGGTGTTCGCCCCGTCCGGCCCCGCGTAGCGGCGCAGCGCGGTCGCCTCGGCCGTGATGCCCGGGAAGTCCTCGGGGTGCTCACGGATCTGCAGCGCCTGCTCGGTGGTCGCCTCGTCGCTGACCGGGATCGGCTGGTAGGGGGAGCCGTTCCAGCAGGGCTGCTTGGTCTGGGAGTCGCAGAGGCGGACCTTGTCGATGACCTCCTGGGGGTCCATGCCCAGGACCCCGGCGAGCCGGGTCAGGACGGACCTGCCCTTGTCCTTCATGGTCAGCAGCTCGGTACGGCTGGCGGAGACCACGAGGTGGGTCGCGTTGTCGGCGAGCGGGACACCGCGCGAGTCGAGGATCGAGCCGCGCACGGCCGGCTGGACCACCTGCTGGACGTGGTTGTTCTTCGCCTCGTCCGTGTAGTCCTGGCCGTTGCGGATCTGGAGGTACCAGAGCCGCCCGCCCAGCGTGAGCAGGAGGGAGAAGACCACGACCTGGATGACGACGAGCCGGTTCTGGACCCGAGGGGTCCGGCCGGTCTCCGGTATGTTGCTCAACTCGATCTCCCCCGGGCGGCTGCCTACGCCCGGTCGAGTCTAGGGGTGTCGGGACCCTTGATCAGAACGGGAAGGCCGTCCGACCGTGCTGTACGGAGATCCACTTCTGGGTGGTGAACGCCTCGACCGTGGCCTCGCCGTTGAGGCGGCCCAGGCCCGAGGCCTTCTCCCCGCCGAATGCGGCCAGCGGCTCGTCCCCGATCGTGGAGTCGTTGACGTGGATCATCCCCGTCTCGATCCGCTGGGCGAAGCGGACGCCCCGCTCCACGTCCCGGGTGTGCACGGCGCCGCTGAGCCCGTACGGGGTCGCGTTGGCCAGCCGTACGGCCTCGTCCTCGCCGTCGAAGACCACCAGCAGTGCGACCGGGCCGAAGATCTCCTGGCCCAGCAGCGGGGAGTCCTCGGGGATCCCGGCGAGCACCGTGGGCTCGACCAGGTTGCCGCGCGTAGACCCCCGTACGAGCGCCTGCGCGCCGGATTCCACGGCCTGGTCCACGAGCGCGGTCAGCGCGTCGGCCTGGAAGGAGTTGATCAGCGGCCCGATGTGGGTGTCGGCCTCGCGCGGGTCGCCCGTCCGCAGGCTCCGCACGCGGGCGGTGAACTTCTCGGTGAACTCCTCGGCGACGGACGCGTCGACCAGGATCCGGTTGGCGGCCATGCAGACCTGGCCCTGGTAGACGAACCGGCTGAAGACGGCCGCGTCCACCGCGTAGTCGAGGTCGGCGTCGTCGAGGACGACGAGCGCGCTGTTGCCGCTGAGCTCCAGGACCGTGCGCTTGAAGTGGCGGGCGGCGATCGCGCCGACGTGTCGGCCGACCCGGTCCGACCCGGCGAAGGAGATCACCTTGGGGACGGGGTGCGTCAGCAGCGCGTCGCCTATCTCGGCTATGTCGGTGACCAGCACGTTCAGCAGGCCTGCCGGGAGCCCCGCGTCCTCGAAGATCTTGGCGATCACGCCGCCGCCCACGACGGGGGCGTTCTGGTTCGGCTTGACGACCACGGCGTTGCCCAGGGCCAGGGCCGGGGCGACCGACTTCAGGGTGACCAGGAAGGGGAAGTTGAAGGGGCTGATCACGGTGACGACGCCGACGGGCAGCCGCTGGACCCGGTTCTCCTTGCCCTCGACCGGCGAGGGCAGGATCCGGCCCTCGGGGCGGACGGCCAGCTGGAGCGACTCTCGGATGAACTCCATCGCGAGGTGGACCTCGTACTCGGCCTTGGGACGGGTCCCGCCGAGCTCGTCGATCATCGCCTCGACGATCTCCTTCTCGCGCTCCTCGGTGATCCGCAGGGCGCGCTCCAGGACCGCGCGTCTGGTGTAGGGGCTGGTCGCGGCCCACTCCCGCTGGGCGCGCTCGGCACCGCGGTAGGCCCGGTCCACCTGCTCGACGGTGGCGACGGTGATGGCCGCGAGCTTCTCCCCGTTGTACGGGTTGACGTCGATGATGTCCCAGGAACCGTTGCCGGCCAGCCATTCGCCGTCGATGTACTGGTGAGCGAGGTCGCTGAATATGGACATGCCATCCCTTACTGCGAGCGCGCACCCGTGCGCTGCACCGGAGACCGATCGGTCATCATGCACTGATCAGACGTCATACTACGTGCGGATCAAGACAGTTGGAGTAGGCCGCGGAGAAGATCCCTGGTCCGGTCGGGATCGGGGCAGTCGGCCTGCAGGCGCTCCATCGCCCGTTCGTACTGCCCCACTTCCTCGTCCTTGTCCAGGTAGAGGGCACTGGTGAGCTGTTCCAGATAGACGATGTCCTGCAGGTCGGACTCGGGGAAGCGCAGCAGGGTGAAGGCCCCGCTCTCGCCCGCGTGCCCGCCGAAGGAGAAGGGCATCACCTGGAGCTGGACGTTGGGCCGCTCGGAGATCTCGATGAGGTGCTCCAGCTGGCCGCGCATGACGTCGCGGTCGCCGTACGGGCGGCGCAGCGCGGCCTCGTCGAGGACCGCGTGGAAGACGGGGGCGCTCTCGGAGACGAGCACCTTCTGACGCTCCAGGCGCAGCGCGACCCGGCGGTCTATCTCGGCGGCGGTGGCGCCGGGCATGCCGCGGCTGACGACGGCGTGGGCGTAGGCCTCGGTCTGCAGCAGGCCGTGGACGAACTGCACCTCATAGATCCGGATGAGCGACGCGGCGCCCTCCAGCCCGATGTACGTCTGGAACCAGCCCGGCAGCACGTCGCCGTAACTGTGCCACCAGCCGGTCGCGTTGGCCTCGCGGACCAGTCCCAGCAGGGACTCGCGCTCGGTGCTGTCCGTGACTCCGTAGAGCGTGAGGAGGTCCTCCACGTCCCGTGCCTTGAAGCTCACCCTTCCCAACTCCAAGCGGCTGATCTTCGATTCGGATGCGCGGATCGAGTAGCCGGCCGCCTCACGGGTGATGCCGCGGGATTCTCGGAGTCGCCTGAGCTGGGAGCCCAGGAGGATGCGGCGCACCACAGAACCGCTTGTCTCTGCGGTCACTAGTACTGCCCTCCCCATCGCATTGGCGTGCGCGTGGTGTGCGCGTGCGTCGCGGGGCCCCCGCACCCCAGAGGCCGCAGTCTGCCACCAAAACGCATCGGGCCGTACTCGTTCTGTAACGGAATCTCGGGTGCGGGGAAAGAAGTCCGTAAGTATGCGTAGGAAGAAATGAGCAAGAACCATCACGTGAGGGGACAGGTCCGGCGCGTGCACGTGCATCTGCCCTTGCATCAGGCCCGAGCATTCGGAACGATGGTCCCCGCGCACCTGCGTGCTCTTCGCGCCGGCGCGGGACCCACCCCGCAGTTCTCTTTGGACAGAGCCACCGCTTCGTCCGCGAATCCCGGGAGTGCCTCGCATGGGGACGAATGGATCGACCATGCTCGAGCCGTTACGGCAGGGGCTTCCCCCGGTCGACCCCACGGCTGTCTCCGGGTCCGCCTCATGCGCTCTGCCCGCGCGGTTCGACGCGGTGCGGGGCGCGCGCACTTTCACCCGCTCGACGCTGTCCCAGTGGGGCCTCGACGAACGCTTCGACGACGTGGCCCTGGTCGTCTCGGAGCTCGTCACCAACGCGCTGCGCCATGCCCTGCCCGAGGAGTCGCGCGGTCCGGGCGGCGAGCCGGAGCCGCCGGTACGGCTGCACCTGATGCGGTGGAGCACCCGGCTGGTGTGCGCGGTGCGCGACCCCAGCGAGGACCGGCCCGGCGGGGCGTTCTCGCCGGAGCGGACCGAGGAGAACTTCGACCTGGAGTCCGGGCGCGGGCTGTTCCTCGTGGACTCGTACAGCGACAGCTGG
Source organism: Streptomyces sp. NRRL S-378 (assembly GCF_000720645.1). Classification (NCBI taxonomy): domain Bacteria; kingdom Bacillati; phylum Actinomycetota; class Actinomycetes; order Kitasatosporales; family Streptomycetaceae; genus Streptomyces; species Streptomyces sp. NRRL S-378. The sequence goes on along the minus strand of NZ_JOBX01000024.1, from coordinate 3,782 downwards.
GGCTGGCACCCGCTCGCGGGGCGGCTGACCGGCAAGGTGGTCTGGGCGCTGTTCCTGCTCCACGACTGAGCCGGGGCGACCCGTCAGGACGACGACTGGCCGGGACCGATCACTGCGATCGGTCCCGGCCAGTGCACGTGCATGGCTTGATGAGTGCGCCGTTCCGTCAGCCGATCAGGTGATCGAACTCGCCGTCCTTGACGCCCAGGAGCAGGGCTTCTATCTCGGCCGGCGTATAGACGAGCGCCGGACCGTCCGGGAAGCGCGAATTGCGCATGGCGACATCGCCTCCCGGCAGCTTCGCGAACTCCACGCAGGAACCCTGCGAGTTGCTGTGTCTGCTCTTCTGCCACGTCAGCTCAAACAAGGAAGCGAGTTCTGCAGCTGCCATCCCGTTGTACGCGTGGTCCACAGGAAGCCCCCGATAGTGCAGATGTCAACTCCACCGGATCATAGCTGTGTTCACCAGCCGCTGCATGCGCAGATGCACGTGCACGCGGGGTGTTCCGATGATCACAGACAGGTCCGCGCCCGACCGGTCGCCGGGAGGTCGATGCGCACCGTGCCGTCGGACGCCCGGGCCCCGCGTGCCGACGACCCGCCTCAGGGCTTGGGGAGCGGCCGGCGACGGCCGCCCACGTGGGCCCGGTCGGCGGCCGCCGTGCCGTCCTCCCAGCCCGCGTGGTCGGTGGCCCCGCGCAGCCGGGTGGTGGTGGTCCGCGGGAACATCTCCTCGGCCCGGGAGGTGACCGCCACCTCGCGCGCCACCAGGGCCGGCAGGTTGTCCGGGGCCTCCGTCGCCGTGTGCTCGGCGGTCTCGGCGAGCCGGTGGCCGAGCCGGCTGGCGTAGGCGAGCAGGAAGGACTGCCGGAAGGTCTTGGTCCGCTTGCGCCCGCCGGAGCGCTGCGCGGCCTCCGCGCGGGTCATCGCGGCCGTTCCCTGCACGAGGAGCGAGGTGTACAGCAGTTCCACCGCCTCCAGGTCGCTCTCGAAGCCGACCACCGTGGAGAACTCGAAGCCGCTGTTCCACACCGCCCGGCAGCGGTTGGCGGTGGCCACCGCGTCGAGCAGGACCGCCTTCGCCTCCTCGTACGGCGGCTCGACCCCGATCCGGCAGGCCGCCGGCACCTGGGCGGGGCGCTTGCCGCTCGCCGCGAGCAGGGCCTCGTCGACGGTGTGCCGGGCCATCAGCTCCTGGGCCTTGGCGCTCAGCGCCTCGGCTTCGTCCGGGTAGGTGGTCGCCTCGGCCTTGGCGAGCAGGGCCCGGATCCGGCCCAGCATGCGCGGCTCGATGTGCGCGTGCTCCGCGAGGGCGTCGACCGGGTCGCCGGGCAGCGGCCCCACCGGCTCGATGGAGGGAAGCCGGACCAGCAGCCGCAGCACCTCCAGGAGGGCGGTCGCCAGGGTGAACCGGTCGGCCCGTTCCCGCCGCGCGAGCGCGTCGGCGTACTCCTCGTCGCTCGTCCACCACACCTCGGCGGTGGTCCAGCGCTGCGGCAGCCGGGCGTAGCGGCGTGCCTCGGCGGCGATCAGGTCCCCGGTGATCCGCAGGTGCCGCTCGTCGAGGTCCCGGCGGACCAGCCGCAGCACGTCGGCCGGCCGCCAGCCCCGCTCCCAGCCCTGCCGTACGTACGCCTCCCCGCGCGCCAGCAGCTCCCGGCCCACCCCGGACCAGCGGCCGGAATCGGCGGCGAGCAGCGAGGCGCCGGTGTCCAGGCCGGCGTCGTGCTGGGTGTGGAGGGCTGCGGCGAAGGCTCGGTCGACGGTCTCGGCAAGGTCTGTCACACCTCTCAGCTTGGCATGTCCGCCGCCCGCGTCCCCCGGCCGGCCGGGGCGGCGGCCCCGCCGGCGGCCCGCCGCGCCGCCGCTGTCGGACCCCGGTGGGACACTCGCACCCATGAGCGACCGCACTCCCCGGTGGGCCCTCGCCGAGGACGGCGAGGGGTGGTGGCACGCCGTGCCCGTGCCCCCCGTATCCGCGCACCCCGCGGGCGCGGCACCGGCGGCCGCGGCACCGCTCCGCGTCCGGGACCCCGCCGACGCGATCCGCTCCGCGCCGCCCGGCACCCGCTGGGTCTGGCGCTCCACCGCCGCCGTGTACCCGCGCCTGCTCGCCGCCGGCGTCCGCGTCGAGCGGTGCCACGACATCGAGGACGCCGAGCTGCTGCTCCTCGGCCACGAGGGCCGCTCCGGCGAGCCCCGCTCGGCCGCCGCCGCCTGGGCGCGGCTGAACGACGCCCCCGTGCCGCCCGATCCGCCGCAGCGCGCCGCCGACCCCCGCGCCCAGGACTCCCTGTTCGACCCGCAGCCGACCCCGGTCTCCCTGGACGCCCTGCTCGCCGTCCACGCCGACCAGGCGAAACGGCTCGACGCCACCGACCGTCCCGACCGGATGCGGCTGCTCGTCGCCGCCGAGTCGGCCGCCTTCCTCGTCGCCGCCGAGATGCACCGCGCCGGTCTGCCCTGGCGGGCCGACGTGCACCGCGCCCTGCTGACCGAGCTGCTCGGCGAACGGTACGCGGGCGGCGGGGAGCCGAGGCGCCTCGCCGAGCTGGCCGACCGCGTCTCGGCGGCCTTCGGCCGGCGCGTACGCCCCGACCTGCCCGCCGAGGTCGTCCGGGCCTTCGCCAAGGACGGGATCAGGCTGAAGTCCACCCGGCGCTGGGAGATCCAGGAGCTGGACCATCCCGCCGTGGAGCCGTTGATCGAGTACAAGAAGCTGTACCGGATCTACACCGCCCACGGCTGGTCCTGGCTGGGCGACTGGGTCCACGGAGGCCGGTTCCGCCCGGAGTTCGTCCCCGGCGGCACGCTCACCGGCCGCTGGGTCACCAACGGCGGCGGGGCCCTGCAGATCCCCAAGGTGATCCGCCGGGCCGTCGTCGCCGATCCGGGCTGGCGGCTCGTCGTCGCCGACGCCGACCAGATGGAACCGCGCGTGCTGGCCGCGATCTCCCGCGACCCCGCCTTCATGGAGGTGGCCGGCCGGCCCGAGGACCTCTACACCTCCGTCTCCCGCCAGGGCTTCTCCGGCGACCGGGAACAGGCCAAGATCGCCGTCCTCGGCGCCGTGTACGGGCAGACCTCCGGGGACGGCCTGAAGAACCTGGCCGCGCTCCGCCGCCGTTTCCCCCGGGCCGTGGCGTACGTGGACGACGCGGCGAAGGCCGGGGAGGAGGGCCGGCTCGTACGTACCTGGCTCGGCCGCACCTGCCCGCCGCCCGCCGGCTCCGGCGAGGGCTACGAGGCGGGCGACGGCGGTGTCGACCCGGGCGAGGGGGAACCGGAGGGCGGGGCCGGGAGCCGGCAGGACCGGGACGAGGGCTGGACGCCGAGCTACGCCTCCACCAACACCCGGGCCCGCGGCCGGTTCACCCGCAACTTCGTCGTCCAGGGCAGCGCCGCCGACTGGGCCCTGCTGCTGCTCGCGGCCCTGCGGCAGGCGACCGCCGGGATGCGCGCGGAGCTGGTGTTCTTCCAGCACGACGAGGTGATGGTGCACTGCCCGGCCGAGGAGGCCGAGGCGGTGGTGGAGGCGATCCGCGCCGCCGGCCACCGGGCCGGGCGGATCGCCTTCGGCGACACCCCGGTCCGGTTCCCGTTCACGATCGCGGTCGTGGAGTGCTACGCCGACGCCAAATGAGCGCCCTGCATTCCTCGTGCTGTGACCAGAAAGGTTCACAGCACTAGGCCGTTTCTTAGCGATCACCTCGCGGACCAGATGTGGATGGCCGCGAGGTGGAGGGCCGCCCGGTAGACCGTGGCCGTTTTGTCGTAGCGGG